>CALYYZ010000126.1 GCA_945607165.1 uncultured Ruminococcus sp.
CAATGACATTTAACAAGGACGAGGGTACTGTTACCGTAACCTATAAGCTCACGGCAGATATGGGTGTTGTAAACACCGAGTGGGTATTGACCTATGATCCTGCTAAGCTCGGTTATACAGAAGAAAACAACAGTAATAACGGCAAACAGACTATTTGCCCTGCTGCAGGCAAATCGCTTGTATTTAATAAACCCTCTGAGGGAGTTATTAAGGGTAATTTCTCAAATATCAATATGTTTGACTTTACACAAGGCGGAGATTTTGTATCAATCACCTTCAATATTTTGGGAACCGGTGAAACAGAAGTAAACCTCAACCTTGATTTTATCGGACTCGGATATAAAGACAGCAGCGATAAGCTCATGATCGGATATATTGTTGACAACGGCGCAAAGCAGGATATTTCCGGCAAAAAAGGTTTTGAGAAGGCTGCAATTACCCTTCAAACAGAGTTTGTAAACGGCTGTCTCTTAGGTGATGTAAATCTTGACGGCAGCATTGATGTCAGCGATGCTACAGATATTTTGTACTTCGTTGTTGAAAAGAAGTTCTTTAATGCAAAGCAGCTCATGGCAGCCGAATTTGACGGCGACGGAGTGGTAACCGTTAAGGACGCCACTGCTATTCAGGAATACGTTGCAGGTCTCAGATGATTTTTTTAGAAACACTGATTAAATCGTTTGTGCATATTGCACCGAACAAATTTTAGTGTTTGCTAATTCATAACAACAGCGTCTGCCTCCGGTGCACTTCCGGCGGCAGACGCTTTAATAATATTACTTGACTTTTGCTTTTTGCAAGGTTATACTAATAGCACTACGGTTAAAGCAGTCTGACTCGACTGCAAAACTACAATGAAAGTGGGCTTGATAATATGGCAGACACAAAGGGTTTTGTTGAAAACACCGACGATGAAGGCACTCTGATTACCCTTACCGATGACGAGGGCAACGAAGTAGAGTTTGAGTTTCTCGATGTGGTTGAGTACAACGGCGAGGAATTTATCGTACTGATTGAAAACGATGAGGAAGCCGATGAGGTGGTCATTCTCAAGATAAGCGAAATTGACGAGGAAACAGAGGAATATGTAAGCGTTGATGACGAGGAGCTTTTGCAAACTGTTTTTGATATTTTCAAGCAGAAGTATCAGGGCGACATCAGCTTTGAATAATCGTCTGATATCCAATCTTAGATTTTAAGTGCTGATTAAAACAACGGGACTTGCTCGCAATGAGTAAGCCCCGTTTTATTCCTTCTATTTTCCCTTTATATGCTGCCTATTTTCCCTTTATATGTGTTCCGCCGTAGATTTTCTCGTAGGCGTTAGTGTCGAGTATCATTCTTGAAACGGTAAACATATTTGTGCATTTATTGTGAAGTGCGTCAACATCGTCCTTGCCCTTCGCCGATTTAAAGGCGGTGTATTTTCCGCTTGAGGCATTGTAGCTGCCGTTTTGTGAAATCCAGCTTCTGTCGGAGAAAACTACAAAGGGATCTCTTCCTCCGAAAACATCGGTGCCGATAATTGCCCGACTGTCATATTCATAGCCTAAAAGATTGAGCATTGTCGGCAAAATGTCGAGCGACGAGCAATATTTATCGCATTTTACAGGCTCGTTCATTGCAGGACTCCACATAAGCCAAGCGTTTTTGTAGCGTTCAAACACAGTGTCCACCTTGTGACCTGCCAGCTCGTCAAGACCTTTAAATTCATCGAGCGAATAAGGGTAGTGATCCGCCGCAATACAAATCAATGTTTTGTCAAGCTTTCCTGCCCTTTCAAGCTCTCCTACAAGATACTCAACAGCCCTGTCAAGCTCAATGTTTGCCGCAAGATAGCCCTTTACCTCGTCGCTGTAGCTTAGGTTCTTCACAAGCTCGCTGTTTCTTGCGCTTATTGTGTTATAAGAGTAGCCGCCGTGACCGCTTACCGACATATAGTATACGCTGAAGCTGTCGGCATTTACATAGTCACCTACGGTTTTCTGCATCATCTTAAGGTCGGAATTAGGCCATACATTTTCGCCAAGATCCAGACCCTTTCCGATTGCCGAGTAATCATAGCCGAGATTCGTCAGGTATTTGTCACGGTCGTAATAATCATAGGTATGATTATGATAGGCTCTGACCTCGTCATATTTTTTTGCCCTTGCCTGTTGGGCAAGCGAAAAGCTAAATCCCACACTGTCGTCAGCCGACTGAGAAAAGCTCCACACTCCCGACTTAGGAATTATTCCCAAGAGATTTGCGTACTCGCCGTCTGTGGTGCTTACTCCCCACGCCGGTGTATAGAAATTTTCAAACTGAAAGCCCTCGTTGTACATTTTATAAAGGGTGGGTGTAAGCTCCTTGTCAATGCAGTATTGCGAAAAGCTTTCTGCCGTTATGAATACAACATTAAAATCCTTGAACATTGCCGTATATTCGTTTGTGTAGCTCGGCTGAGCAGAGGAAATATAGCTGCAAACCTGCTTAAGATCCTCCGAGTCAGCATTTTTTTCTGCCTTTTCCAAATCGACATCTATGGTTTGGGGTTTGACAGGAGTGTCAAGAGTAGCCTTAGGCGGTGTTGCGGCAGGCTCGGCATTTTCGTGACGAAGCTCAGCCTTGTAGCCGAACAACATTCTGCTCAAATCAAGCCGCTGCATTGTGAACAGTCCGAATTTTTCGCAGGCAGCGTTTTGCTGAAGCTCGCCGTGATACAGAATATATGCGCTCTTTGAGTCGGAGGACGCCTTATCTGAGTTAACAAGCAGTATGGCGAGAAGCTGCACAGCAACAGCCACACCCAGAACAATCCCCTTAAGGGGAAGGGTGGTTTTCTCAAACAAATTCAGCCTTTTGCCGAAAACAATGCTCAGTGCAAGCGGAAGAAAACCAAGAAGAATAAACAGCCAGCGGCTTGCGAGCGCAGTCATAATCATATCAACGGAATTAAGAGCCTGAGTTGTGCCGCCTCGGGTGATGCTGTTAATTACAAAGAAGGTGCCGAAAACATTGTTGTATACAAGCTGTGCGCAGTACCAAACGCTGAGAATCCCGTTAAACGAGTATGCAGCTATTCTGTTTACCCTGCTGTTTTTAGCCGCTGTGCAAAGGCACATCAGTAAAAGTCCTACAGGCACCGAGAACAAAACGGTAAATAATAATCCGCTGAAAACCGAGAGTCCCGAGGAGAGCTTAACAAGCGATTCAAGCCATAACAGCAAAATCGGAAAATATATAAGGCTGAGTATTTTTCCGAGCTTTTTTCCTCTGCGGTTTCTGCTTTTAAAATTATTATCGAAGGAATTGCCGACAGTATAATCAGCTCCAAAGCCGTAATCGCTGTTAATGAAGTGACGGCGGCGGCTTGAGACCAAATTGTTGTTTTCCGTACGGTTATCAGCGTTCAAAGAAAAACCCCTTTTCTATGTATGGTAATAAATATTATTATAAATCAGGTGTTGAAATATTGCAATAGCCGATGGCAGAGAAAACAAGAAAGCGTGTGCATCGTGCATACGCAGGTGCAACTGAGAGGGCAAATAAAAAAGGCCGTCAAAAGACAGCCTTTGAAGATGAAGCTAAATTACATATAACGACCGAAATAGTTTAAGTAATCGCCGATGTGTGAAAGCCACAGGAACTGTTTAACAAGAAGCCAGAAGAAAATAAACAGAACAACTGCTAAAACTAAAGCAGTTACAATGTTTAGTACAAATGCGTTAGGAGCTTCTGTAACCGCTGCATATATTTCCTTGATAAGTGTGCAAAGCATATACACAAAAGCGAGTCCCAAAAAGAAGCAGCAAACATAAAAATGAATGAATCCGAGAAGTCCTGCGAGAAGCACAAGTACAGAAACAGGAACAAGGCTGTAGCCGTACTCAATAAAAGCGTCGTTAATGCATTTTGAGGGAAGAAGTGTTTTGTTGAAGGGCTTAACACAGATAAGCTTTGCAATCACATAAAGCACAGGTATTACAGCCGCCATAATTAGCGAGGTGATAAGAATAAGACCGAAGTCAAAGCTGTATGACAGATTCTTTGCGCTGAAGCAGCAGCCGAAGATTACTAAGATAACATAAAAAGCTGCAGAGAAAATACCTGCGCCGATAACATCAGCGTCTTTCTTTGCTCTCTTTATGATGTCGGCTGAATCCTTCCAGAAGGTCAGAAGAACAGCGGGGATATTCTTCAAAGACACAACAAATTTGCTGTCTGCCTGAGGCTGATAGCCGTAACCCGGCTGTTGAAATGAAGTCTGTTGTTGGGGTGTTGCACCGACTGGTGATCCGCATTTACTGCAAAATGTTGCACCGTCAGGTACATTGTTTCCGCATTTACTGCAAAATGGCATAAAAAATTCTCCTCTTTAATTTATTGTTAGCAATTATTGCTAAATAAATTATATGAAAGATTATTCTCTCTGTCAACCTTTATTACAAGAATGTGATTATTTAAGAGAAAGATAATCTGAATTAATCGGTATCAAGCTTGAGCACCGCCATAAAAGCTTCCTGAGGAACCTCAACGGAGCCGAGCTGGCGCATACGCTTTTTACCCTCCTTCTGCTTTTCAAGCAGCTTTTTCTTTCGGCTGATATCACCGCCGTAGCACTTGGCAAGCACATCCTTGCGCATAGCCTTAACGGTTTCTCTGGCTATGATTTTTCCTCCGATACAAGCCTGAATCGGAACCTCAAACAGCTGTCTGGGTATTTTTTCCTTAAGCTTTTCCGCCATTTTCCTTGCTCTTCCGTAAGCCTTGTCCTTGTGAATAATAAAGGAAAGTGCGTCTACAACCTCGCCGTTGAGCATAATATCAAGCTTTACAAGCTGGCTTTGAACATAGTCCTTCATTTCATAGTCAAAGGAAGCATACCCTCTTGTGCGTGATTTCAGGGTGTCAAAAAAGTCGTATATTATTTCTGCAAGCGGAAGAATGTAGTGCAAATCAACTCTGTCTGCGTCAAGATACTGCATATCGACAAAGGTGCCCCTCCTGTCCTG
>CALYYZ010000127.1 GCA_945607165.1 uncultured Ruminococcus sp.
GCCATTTCAAAGTCGAGCTGATAGAACTCACCCGGTGAACGGTCGGCACGGGCGTCCTCGTCACGGAAGCAGGGAGCAATCTGGAAATACTTGTCAAATCCCGAAACCATAAGAAGCTGTTTAAAAATCTGAGGAGCCTGGGGCAGAGCATAGAATCTGCCCTTGTGTTTACGGCTGGGAATAAGATAATCTCTTGCGCCCTCGGGAGATGAGGTAGAAAGAATCGGTGTTTGAATCTCGGTAAAGCCCATATCATTCATCTTTGAGCGCAGGAATGAAACGATTTGTGAACGGAGCATAATGTTGTTATGCACCTTAGGATTTCTCAGGTCAAGGAAACGGTACTTAAGCCTTATCTCCTCAGAGGTATTTGTTGAAGCGGCTACCTCAAAGGGCAAAACATTTTTGCATCTGCCGAGCACACGGATATCCTCGGTGTGAACCTCAACAAAGCCCGTTGCTATTTTCTTATTAATAGTGTCCTCGTCACGCTTTACAACCTCGCCACTCAGGGTGACGGTGCACTCCTTGTTTATATCCTTGAGAAGCTCATCATTGTGAACAACAACCTGCAAAACGCCGTACTGATCTCTTATATCAAGAAACATTACGCCGCCGTGATCACGGATATTTTCAACCCATCCGGCAACCCTTACCTGTTGTCCTATGTTATTTTCTCTCAACTCACCGCAGGAAACAGTGCGGTATTCATTAGCCTTTATCATCAATAACTGTCCTTTCAAGCTATTTTGTCTATATGCCTATACTACGATATTATAACACAAATTGTCAATTCAATCAATATTTTCTAAAAATTTTATTCCAATTTTGTTATGATTATGTTAAGCGATTTTCTTAAGCCGGAAAAGCACAGATTGGCAGCGTTAAAGAAGGCTTTTATTCCACACTTTTCAGACTTTCAACCATATTGACCGCCCTGATTTTAAAGCTCATCACGGCATTGACAAGAAGCGAGAAAAACATCGTAAATCCTGCGGCATATAAATAGGACTGAGCAAATATTGTTCTGCCGAACATTACATTGTTAACCTCAACTGTGCGCACAATAAACCCTGTTAGGAATATTCCCAGAATAAGCCCGACGGAAATTCCGATAAGTGTAAGCGCAATGTTTTCTTTATAGATAAACGATGAGGTCTCACGGTTTTTAAAGCCAAGCACTTTAAATGTTGCAATTTCCCTTACTCTCTCGGCAATATTAATGTTAGTAAGATTATATAGCACAACAAAAGCAAGGGCGGCGGCACAGATAATCATTACAACAACAACCAGATTCAGTGACTTGAGCATATTTCTAACTGTGTCTATACTCTCGTTTACAAACGAAACAGCCACGATTCTGTCATCGTCCAAGAGCTGCTCGCCGAGCTTTGTCTGAAAGCTGTCCGAGGAGTCGTCAAGACAGAGGTTGACCATATTGTACATAGGCTCACAGCCGAAAAGCGAGCTGAACAGCTTTGGCGACATATAAATATAGTTGCTTATATACTGCTCATAGATTCCGCAAACCTTAACCTCTGCTTTGCCGCTGTCAGAAGTAACCTCAAAACAGTCGCCTACGGCAAGACTCATTTCCTCTGCAAGCTTTTCATTGATGAGTACACCGCTGTCTGAAAGAGTCAGTTTTTTACCGGAGATACGCTCACGGAAGGAAATCATATTGTCAATCCTATCCGGATTCTGTAAAACCGTAAGGTAAATACCGTCATCCTTTTTGCCGCCGTCGGTTTGTATTTGAGCTTCCTCCTGCAAAACAAGCATACTTTCGTTTATCCCGGAATACTTATCCTTGATTTCGCTTAGGTATTCAAGCTGAGTCTGCGTTCCGCTGCTTTTGGGAACTACCACTGCATCATACTTGTAAATATCTCCGAACTGCACCTCGGTTATCGGATTGAAGCTGTCGAGAAGTCCAAAGGCAGCGACAATGAGCGCAGTACACCCGGCAACACCGATAACCGTCATACACATCCTCACCTTATATCTGAAAAGGTTTCGTGCTGTCAGCTTTGCTGTGAAGCCCATATGTTTCCAAAGAGGAGTAATTCTTTCAAGGAATATTCTTTTGCCTGCCTTGGGAGCCTTGGGGCGCATTGCCTGAGCAGGCTTTTTGCTCAGCGACATCGCACAAACCGTCACGGAAACAGCAGTTGTGCAAACAACAGCCGCCGTAATTCCGAGCACAATACTCGGCACATCAAGCACAAGCGAGATATCACCGATGTAATACATTATTTTATAGGCATTAAATATAATAAACGGCAGGGTTGACACTCCGATAGCCGTTCCCAATACACAGCCGAATATTGCAGCTGTCAGAGAATACACTGCAAACTTTGCTATTATACTAATGTTGCTATAGCCGAGAGCTTTGAGAGTTCCTATTTCTGTTCGCTTCTCCTCAACAAGTCTTGTCATAGTGGTTACACAAACAAGAACTGCAACGAGCAAAAAGAAAACAGGAAATACCGATGCAACCGCACTGAGTCTGTCAACATTTTGTGAAAAGTTTGCGTAGTCCGGATTATCGTTGCGGTCAAAAACATACCATTTTGGTTCAATTACGCCGCTGAGCTTCTTTTCTCCTTCTTCGATCTGTTTCTGAGCCTGTGCAAATTTTTCATCAGCCTGTGTTTTTCCCTCGTCATATTGCTTTTGAGCCTTTTCAAGCTCAGCTTTTCCACTCTCTTTTTGGGCTTCAAGCTCGCTTACTGAGCTTTCATACTGTGACTGTGCCGAAGAAAGTTGGGACTGTGCACCCGCAATTCCTACCTGTCCTTCGATTTTCCTGTCGGTTAGCTCTGCTCTGCCGCTTTCGAGGGCAGCCTCTCCCTGCTCAAGCTTTTTCTTTGCGTCTGCAAGCTGCGCCTCTCCTTTTGCCTTTTCGGCTTCTAATTCCGCCCTTGCAGAATCGAGCTGCGCCTTTGCTGAGTCAAGCTCTTTAAGTGCGGAATCATATTTATCCTTAACAATATTCAGCGTCATTTCAGCATATTTCAGCTGTACCTTCAATACTGAGATTATGTTAGGATTTGTCTGGGCGGAAATCTTTTCGTTCAGGAAATCAACCGTCTTTTGCGCCTGTTCGATTCCAAACAATAGAAGCGGCTCCTGCTCGCTCTTGAATTTATTGTAAGCAGCTTCATATTCCTCGGTTTTGCTGTCAAGCTGAGCCTCTGCCTGAGCTATTTTTTTGTCAAACTCCGACTTTGACTTTTCATATTCAGCCTGACCTTTTTTAAGCTCATCTTGTTTTTGAGAGAACAACTGCTCTGCGGCTGAAATCTGAGAATCGTATTGTGACTTTGAGGATTCCAGCTTAGAGTATCCGCTGTCAATCTCGTTTTTTGCACTGTCAAGCTGATTTTGAGCCTCAGCAGTTTTCTGCTCATATTCGCTTTTTCCGTCTTTCAGCTTTTTCTCAGCCTCGCTAAGCTCCTTTTCCGCCTTCTTTTTTTCATCATCAAGAGTGCGTTTTGCTTCGTCAAGCTTGTTTTTGGCAGGGGTTATATTTTCTTCAATAAAAGCCTCGCAACGAGCGTTTGATGTATCCTCAAGCAGCCTGCCTACCGCCTCAGACTGGTCAGCATATTCATCGGAAAACGGTGAATACTTATCGGAAAAATCAGCCTTTACATAAAGCTGTGTATAGCGTTCAAAGGCAAAGGTGCTTTCGCTGACATACATAAACTCGGAGAGCTTGCCGCTGCCAACCGTAGTATTTCCCCTGGGGTATGAAATATAAAGAGGAGAATCCGCCTTTCCTACTACGGTGAAATCAAGCACCTTAAGCTGCTTTCGCACATCATTGTCTCCGGCTGTAGCTTCAAAGCTCACCTTGTCGCCGATCTTATATTTTTTGCCCATCATTGAGCTTGCTTCAACCAAAATTTCGTCATCTTTTTCCGGCAATCTGCCATCCTTTAACACAATTTTGTTAAGCTCCCGATCTTTACCGCCGCCGGGCAAGGCTATTACTCGCACCACCGAGCTGTCTTTTGATGACGAGGAAATAACATCACAAAAATAAGACGGCATAACCGAGGTAACGCCATATGTATTTTCTACTGCCTTTATATCTTCACTGTCAAAGCCTATTGTTGACACAAGGCGAAAATCCATTAGATTTTGAGAATCGTAATACTCTTCGGCAAGAGCATACATTGAGGGAACGGTTGCCTTTATGCCTGCAAAAAAGCCTACTCCGAGAGCTATTATTGCCAAAATAGATATAAACCTTGCCTTTGTATTCTTTATCTCACGAAAAGTATTTTTCAGAAGCGATGAATTCATAAGCACACCTCCCTGCTAAACGACAAATCTGAATTACCATTCAATCTCTTCAACGCTCTTTGGTGAAGCGTTGTATTCATCCCTTACTATTTTACCGCTTTTCATTTCAATGATATGATCTGCCATCGGAGTAATTGCACCGTTATGGGTGATGAGAACTACAGTCATATTTTCCTTGCGGCAGGTTTCCTGCAAAAGCTTCAGAATTTGTCTGCCGGTATTGTAGTCGAGCGCACCCGTCGGCTCGTCGCACAAGAGCAGACCCGGTCGTTTCGCCAGCGCACGGGCAATAGATACTCTTTGCTGTTCACCGCCTGATAGCTGCGCAGGGAAATTGTCCTTTCTGTCAAGCAGACCTACGCTGTCAAGAGCCGTTTCACTGTCGAGAGGATCCTGGCAGATTTGTGCGGCAAGCTCAACATTTTCTCTTGCCGTAAGATTTTGTACCAGATTGTAAAACTGAAATACAAAACCTATATCATATCGGCGGTAATCAACAAGCTGCTTTTCAGAGAATCCGCTGATATCTCTGCCGTAAACCATAACCTTACCCTCGGTTACGCTGTCCATTCCGCCGAGAATATTAAGCACCGTCGTTTTGCCGGCTCCCGAAGCGCCTACAACAACCGCAAATTCTCCCTCCTCAATACGAAAGGAAATTCCGTCAACCGCTTTGAT
>CALYYZ010000128.1 GCA_945607165.1 uncultured Ruminococcus sp.
TCTATTACCTTTCATCTGAGTGGCACGAGGACAGATATTCATATAACCATGGCGGAATTGATATAGCCGGTGGGGGAATTATGGGTTCTCCCTGTCTTGCTGCCGACAGCGGTACGGTAGTTTATGCAAATAACAGCTGTCCTCATAACTGGGGCAAATACGGCAGCTGCGGCTGCGGCGGCGGTTACGGTAACTATGTAATGATTGACCATGGCAACGGCAAGATGACCGTTTACGGACACTTTACAAATGCCATTGTCAGCATTGGTCAGCATGTTAACAAGGGACAAACTATCGGTTATGTCGGTTCAACCGGAAACTCCAGCGGACCTCATCTTCATTTCGAGTGTCGTTACAATGGTGTTAAATACAATCCGATGTCCGAGTATTAAGCTGCCGTTTATAGACAAATAAATAATAATATGGTTTATCCCTGCATATAATAATCAGGGGAAATGCTGAGTAAATCATGTATATATGCTTTCAGCACATTTTGCTTTAATGCTTTTCGCTGTATATACAAACGATTTGTTCAGCTTTCTCCGTTATTTATGTGGGGGTGTTTTTTTGTGATTACGGCACTTTGCTTGAAGACGACTGAGCAGACAAAGGGGATAAAGAAGCTTATCAACAAGCTTCGTCCCGATATTGTTAAAACCGAAATAAAATCAGCAAGAGGCGTTACCTTAAAGGAAATTACATATATTAGTTACAACGGTAAGCTTCATCTTGAAAAAATTGATGGGGCGATAGGAGCAAACAGAAATCGGTTGCTCTGCTCGGAAAAGCTTTCTTTTCCCGAAAACTGCGGTTACAGAAGGTTTAGCTCAAATGATTTCACCGCACGGCTGTGTGCAAATATGGCAGTTTCGGTTCTCGAATTTTTGGAGGATAATTCTGATGTAAAGGTTGGAATTTACGATCCGGACGGTGACTCACACGATGTGTTGTTCAGCACTCTGAGATATTGTTCAAGCGTTACGGTGGTTACCGACTATCCCGACTCGTTCTATTGCGAGCTTAATCGTGCGCTTGACGAGATGGGTGCTTCAGCGGTTGTAACTAAGAACAGGCTTGACCTTGCTGATGTAGACCTTGTCATTGCTCCGTGCATAATTGATGAGCGTCTGCCTGTGAGGTCTAATTCCTTGGTTTTGACGGCGGGGCTTCCAACGGCACCCCAGAACGGCCTGGTATATTACAAATACAGCGTGCGTATACCAAACGGCTTCAATGAAATAAGGCCAAAATATTTCGATGAAGTATACTTCTGCTCCGCACTATACACACTTGCAGGACAATATGAGCTTGGTTCTATGGTACCCACTGCTTGCCGCAGCTATTCTTCGTCTCAAACAGTTGCTTCTCTTGCTGCCTATATAAAATCAATGTCAGCACAAAAAACCTTAGAAGTTGACAAATAAAATTGACTGTGTTCACCTATATGAGAATAGATATAAAAGAGCAGCACCCTTCATCTGAAAGGTGCTGCTGTAATAATTTAAAGCTTTATACTAATCGCCAAATCAAACCGGAAAAATATCCGCTTTTCCGAGTTTGTCATTTACTAAACAAGCCCTATATTAAAGCTTTGAGTAACCATAGCTGTTTACAATAGCTTCAATCTTATTTCCTTTTTCACAAAGAGGGCAATGGTGTGAATTGTAGCTTTCATAATCGCCTAAATCGTGCGGATTAAATAGCGAAGATACAGGGTATCCTCCACATTCCTCAACGGTGGCGAAAATTGCAGATGCGCCTACTACCGTTCCTCCGTAATAAGCAACTGCATCTATTGCTGCGAGCATAGTTTTTCCGGTTGTTACGGAAGCGGAAAGAATAAGAACATGCTTATTGGCAATCATAGGAACGAGGTTATCACGAAACATTATCTGACCGCCGTTAAGATACTCGGGAGTAACAATATAAATTGTTTGGTGTGCGTTCATATTTATAAAGTCTTCCTTTGTAAGCTCCTCGGCAATGCAGGCTCCGATAACATCGGTACCGTCAAGACAGAGAATTGTATCAATTATCGTATTAGCCCTGTAGGTGGCAACAAGCTCCTTTGCAACAGCCTTAGCCTCGGAAAGACGGGTTTTCTGAGTTGTAACATCAATAAAATAGTTTGTGTGGCTGTGTGAGGTAGCAAAATGTCCTTTTGCAACTCTGAGAAAAAGGTCCTTGTTTCTGGTTCGTATTTTATACAGCTCTGCCATAATAAACCTCCAAAATTTATTTAACAGCCTTATTCTACACTATAATAACCAAAAAATCAATATACAGAAGTAAAATTTATACAATTTCTACTGAAAAGAGCAAAGATTTCTGTATTTATAATAATCAAGTCAGACTTTTTAGGGCTTTGATAGTGCGTTAAGCGGCAATGCTGCAGAGCGTTTTCAAAATAACTTTACACCAAATGTCTGCCGATTTGAAGTATTGCGTTATGCTCACAAATCAGTCTGCCGGTTTCTTTTATTCTTGCTGCATTAACTCTATCCGGCTTGCTCTGACCGTATTCGGACAAAATGCTCCTGAGCCTTTTCGGAACGCTCGGATAATCAAATATCAGGTAATATCTGTTTTCATAAAGATAAACCGAGTTACGATTGCATAAGACTCTCTCTCGGTACAGCTTTTCGATTGCGTCAAGGAAATTTCCGCTTTCACCGAGCATATAGCATACAGCCTGTGAGGGGGATTTCAGTCTGTAGAATCTGCGGCTCTTTTGTTCAACGGAAATCAGAATATACACATCACGATCGAGCATTATCGCCTCTATTATTACTCTTTTGCCGACTGTTTCAATTCCCGATTTTTTGCAGGCTCTGTGCATTATATCAAGAAGTATTTTCTTTGACCTTTCGTTGTCAAAGCTCAGGCTTTCGTAATCAAGCTCATAAGCGGAAAGCTCGCTTTCGCCAATTCTGACAAGCACTCTGTTGTCGCTTAGCCTGTCTATTTTCACTGCACTCACCCCATAATATCAGTCTGTTATCATATTATGCTTGATACTCAATTTTTGCAAGTGATTTTTAGTGGAAAAATGACAGGAAAATCGTAACAAAGTGTATTGCTTATTTGATATATTGATGATAAAATAGTCTTGTAAACTATTATTGAAAGGAAGAGAAAAATGCCCGCATGGCTTAACGACGCAGTTTTTTATGAGATTTATCCCCAAAGCTTTTATGATTCCAACGGTGACGGTATCGGCGATATCAACGGAATTATTGAAAAGCTTGATTATGTTAAGGAGCTTGGCTGCAATGCAATCTGGCTCAATCCGGTTTATGATTCTCCGTTTATGGACGCAGGCTATGATGTTCGTGATTACAAAAAGGTTGCGCCGAGATACGGAACAAATGACGACCTTATCAGACTTTTTAAAACAGCACATGAAAAGGGTATGAAAATACTGCTTGACCTCGTTCCCGGTCATACCTCGGACACTCACCCTTGGTTTACACAGGCAAAAAAGGCAGAGCACAGCGAGCTTTCAAACAGATATATTTTTACCAAAACAGTATGGGACGCACCGCCGCAATATAGGATGATGTGCGGAATCTGTGAGAGAGACGGCAACTATATGGTGAATTATTTCAGCTCACAGCCGGCTTTGAACTACGGATTTCACGAAATTACCCATCCCGAGTGGCAGCTCCCCTGCGACCATCCCGACTGTCTTGCAACGGTTGAAGCAATCAAGGATGTTATGCGCTTTTGGCTTGATAAGGGTGCCGACGGCTTCAGAGTAGATATGGCTGATTCTCTTGTAAAGAATGACGACGAAAAGGTTGCCACCGCAAAAATATGGCGAGGTGTGAGGGATATGCTTGACAAGGAATATCCTAACGCAGCAATGGTATCCGAGTGGTGCAGTCCCGAACGGGCAATTAATAATGCAGGTTTCCATATGGATTTTTACCTTGACCATGCAGGAAATGGCTACAACAGGATGTTCCGAGGCGGAGACTGGGGAGCAGAGGCTGCTTTTAACCCCAACGGATGCGGAAGTCTTAAGGAATTTGTCGAGGAGTACCTTCCTGCATATGAGATTTCCAAAAATAACGGATATATCAGCTTTATGACAAACAATCACGATATGCCGAGAGTTACCGCATATCTTGACAAGAGGGCAATTAAGCTTGTTGACGCTTTTATTTTCACTATGCCCGGAGTACCCTTCCTGTATTACGGTGATGAAATAGGAATGAGATATCAGTCTGAGCTTGTGAGCAAAGAGGGCGGCTTCAGCCGAACCGGCTCCAGGACCCCCATGCAGTGGTGTGCCGGCAAGAATTTAGGCTTTTCAACAAGCGACGAGCCGTATCTTCCTGTTGATTCTTCTAAGGACGCTCCTACTGTTGAAAACCAAAAGGACGATCCGGACAGCATCTTCTCGGTAATCAAGAGCGTTATTGCTCTTCGTCACAAATATGATGATTTAAAGGGTAACGGCGAGCTTGAGTTAATTTATGAGAACGGCAGAATCCCCTTTGCATATAAAAGAGGAAGTATGCTTATGCTTGTAAATCCGCTTTCAAGCTATCAGACAATCAAAACAGATTACAGGGGCGAAAAGGTTTACTCTATTGGAAGCTTTGAGACTGTTGACGAAGGAATCAGGCTTTCTCCCCAAAGCTTCGTAATGCTTAAGCTTTCATAACTCAAACATAATACTAAACAAAAACACAAGCACCGCACTGCGGTGCTTGTGTTGTCTTATATGCCGATAATGAACTCTTAGTAATATTAGGAGACCTTTGACAGCAGTATTATATCAGTCAGCAAAAACGGTGTGCTTTACTATCCATTTTTTGATATATATGATATACGCCGGAAAAAGGAATAGAGAAATAACTCCATCGACCGCAAACACAAGGGGTGCATATCTTGCGGTACTGTAGCTTTTCATCATAAGCACAAACAGAAGAGCGGAA
>CALYYZ010000129.1 GCA_945607165.1 uncultured Ruminococcus sp.
TGACAAAAAATCTGACGGCGCAATATGCACAAACGATTTAATCAGTGTTTCCTTAGGATATTTGAGCTGAGTAATATTTTTCTTCGATAACCTCTGCTTTTACCTCTCCCGCTGTTGCGTCGGCAAGTGCTTTGTTGAGCTTATCAAGGTGTAACGGAGGAATATGTAAAGCTATGTTTACATTTACTCCGTAGGAGGTATCATCAATCTTACCGCCACTCTCAATAATTACCGAGGATACCTTGCCGTATTGATTATAGCTACATTCAAGGACACAGCTTAAACAGCACTGCATCAGTACAGGCTTTGCGGCTTCAAGGGCAACCTTGGCGCCTTGAGAATAAGCCCTTACCAGTCCGCCCGTACCGAGCAAAACACCGCCGAAATATCGAGTTACCACTATGCAAACATCATATATTTCATTCTTTGTAATAACATCCAAGACCGGCATTCCGGCAGTACCGGACGGCTCGCCGTCATCGCTGTATCGTTTTATGTTTCCTTCTCGGAGTGAATAAGCATAGACATTATGTGTTGCATCCCAGTGCTCGCTGCGTTTTGAATTAATAAAATCAATCGCCTGCTTCTCTGTTGACACAGGAATACAATATCCTATAAATCGAGAGCGTTTTTCCGTAAACTCGTCATATGCCTCGGTCTGAACGGTTTTATAATCCTTTAAAGTCATAGGCTCTCCTACAAGTAAAAAGGCGACACTGTGTGCCGCCTTAACAATTACAAACAAATTATTTTTCGATACCGAAACGCTTTTTAAATCTGTCAACACGACCGCCGGTATCAACTAATTTCTGCTTTCCTGTGAAGAAGGGGTGGCATTTTGAACAAACTTCAACACGGATATCGCTTTTTGTTGAGCCTGTCTCAATAACATTACCGCAAGCACAAGTAATTGTTGTTTGCTCATACTTAGGATGGATATTCTCTTTCATTGTTTTCACCTACCTGACATTACACAATTAACAGAGTAATTATACAACATATGATTACAAAAAGCAAGGGTTTTTTCAAATATATTTCTTAAAATAGAAAAATAACAATATTATCAAAATTCTTCGTATTCAACCGTTCCGTCGGCATAGGTTATAACATAATAGCCGTGTCCTGAGCCGTCACAGTTATACACAGCCTGCTTGGATACGACCTCCTTGCCGTTTTGCTGAGAGGTTTGCGAGCCTTGAGCTGCACTGCTCTGAGAAGCAGTGCCAACAGCTACAATTTTGTTTACCGGCTCTTTGGTTACCTTTTCACTTACCTTTTCCTTTGAGGCTTCCTTGCCGTCAACATACTTAACCTTGTATGTTACCTCTTTTTCACCGTTTATCCCCTCCTGAGTAACCTTGGTTTCTCCAGAGGCTAATTCACTGCTCTGCTGTTGCTCGGTCTCAAAATTGATGGATTCCTTAACAGTCTGATTCTTATATTCAACACGCTTTACGGAAACAGTTAGCCCGGAGGTTATCTTTTCGTCAAGCTTTGGAGTTATCTCGTCGTCCTTACCGAGAGTAATATTTTGCTCTGCAAGAAAATCCTTTACCGTTGCAGAATGTGTACTGCATTTGAGCGTCTTACCGTCAACAGTAAGGCTTACAGCTGCGCCGTTTTTTGAAAGGGTAAGGTTTACAGCTGCGCCGTTTGAAAGAGTGATGACCATGCCGTCCTTTAAATATGATGACTTGTCAACATCAAGAGCAACGCTTTCATCAAGCTTGAAGCCTGCTTTTTTAACTGCTTCTTCTACTGTTCCGCCTACAAGCTCCACAGTTTTCTCGTCTTTGCCGTTCTTTACGGTTACCTTTGCATAGCGTTTTACGGTAATCTCTGTTGCTTCTCCAAGCGATTTATCTGACTGCGGCTCTGTTTCGTCCTTTTCACCCAGAGAAATTCCTGCATTTTTAAGAATTTCAGCCACTGTCATATCGGTGTTTGCTTCTGCTTCTGTCAAAACTCCCGAATCATTGATTTTAACCTTTACATCCTTGCCGCAGGCAGTCATAAAAAACATAGTCGAACACAATGCAAGGCATAGTGAAATAACACAAATTACGGATATTGGTTTTCTTTGCATATAAGATTCTCCTTACTGATTAAATTCAACCTGTTGAATATCTGCTTTTTGTTTGTCAGTCAACAGATACTCATTGTCATTTTTTATTATTATGCTTACATAAACTGAGTCCGGACTGAGAAGCTGAGACGGAATGTAAGCCTGAAAACAGAAATCCGAGCTGTCATTTAAAGTTGTGAAAGCTTCAAAGGCTCTGCTTTTACCATCCTTATCTTTCACAAGAACTATCAGCTCGCTGTCATCACTGCACAACTTGCTGTCAACAGCTCCTGTCACACTGACATACTGCATATTCACCTGTGAAATCTCTGCTTTGACATCCGATTTGCTGTCGGATTCTGTAATATTTGAAGGAACCCTCAGCTCCCTTGCCGGAATTACCGGCGGCGACTGAGCAAACCAGATCAGATTACGCTCAGCAATTTCAAAAATAACTGTATCGCTTTTTTGGATACCTGTTTCAAGAGCCAGATTTACAGGAAATGCTTTTGTAAAATATGCCGAACCGTATGCATTTGCAAAATACGGCAAAAGAGCGTTTCCGAAAGAGTCTCTGTACATATACAGTCTGCCGGACGCTTGATCATTTTGGGTTGATATCATAGCCTCCTCAACGCTCTTTGTGGGGGTAAGATATGAATAGGTCTTATTTATGTCATATTCATAATTGTACTCAGGCTGTTGGGTTGACGGATAAATCATCTTTCCCAAATCACCATAAAAGTTTTTTGTTCTTACAGCTTCGGCAGTATCGTAATTGTTATGAATCTTGCCGAGCTTGTCCAGGATTTCGTTATATGCAATTAAAGCACCCTTATTATTCCAATGTGAATCCTGCTCATGATAAAGCACCTCATCATAGCTGCTAAGCGTTGTGTACAAATCACAATAGTTAAGCTTATTGTTTTTGAGAGACGCCGTAAAGTTTTTAAGGTTACTGCTCTCACTCTCTTTTTTGCTGTAATAATACGGCATATTCTCCGGATAAAGTGTATTTTTATTAGGAGCAACAGTAAACAAAAACTTTACTCCGTTGTTATTCAGATATTCCTGAGTAATTTCAAGATTATGTATTGTATTAAATATTGCTCGGGGTGACATTAGGTTTCTGCCCAAGTAATTATCAAGAGTTGAAGAATAGTAAAGCCAATTATTTTTTCCGACAACTACAGAATCAAGATTAGAGGTGCTAAAAAGACCTGACTGAACCTCTGCATCGGCTGATATTATCTGAGGTCTGAATGCAAAATGTGTTGAGAAATAATCACCGAGCTGCTGAAGATATTTTTCATTAATGCCACCGTTTTCCGAATAAAGCGAAGGAAGCGTAGTTTGTTGTTCGTTTCCCACAGCATCGTTGCTCATAAAGATTGTCATTCCTGCAAACGGTATGACACAGCATAAAAGACAGGCAGCTGTAAAAAATACAGAAATAATTTTTTTACTCATAATACCGCCTCCCTAAAACCTGAAATAAATAAAAGGATTGTAGGTAGTGCCTGACAATCTGATTATACACCAAATCAACAGCACAAGGGCAACAGAATAAAGCACAAGCTGAACAGCACTCAGATTTGTTCTGACAGCAGAACTGTCAGCCCTGATTCTGTCGGCTATGGGTTTAATCGGAGCACAGCCTATAACGGCAGCTGCAAACATTGTAATGAACCAAGGTGTAAGCTGAGTTAATGCAAGTGAGAGCGACTGATCCGAAATATTGAATCCTGCAAACATATTGCCGATAAGCTCAAAGCCCTGGGTTAATGTGTCGGCTCTGAAAATAACAATACCTACGGTTACTACGAGCAGTGTATAAATGTGATTTATTACTCTTGGAAGCTTGCCGAGCGCAGGGACAAACTCCTCGAGAAGCAGGAATACTCCGTGATAGATACCCCAGATTACAAAGGTCCAGCTGGCTCCGTGCCATAGTCCGGTACAGAAAAATACAATCAATCTGTTAATCACTGTTCTGATTCGTCCCTTACGGTTGCCTCCCAGAGGTATGTAGAGATATTCTTTAAACCATGTTGACAAGGATATGTGCCACTTTCGCCAAAAATCACGGACGCTGACAGCTCCGTAGGGATAGTTAAAGTTTTCCTTAAAGTCAAATCCAAACATTTTTCCCAGACCTATTGCCATATCGGAATATCCGGAAAAATCATAATAAATCTGAAACAGATACGCCAATGCTCCGAGCCATGAGGTCAGAATTGAGGAATAACCCTCACTCGCCGAAAACACAATATCAGCAGTCTGTCCCATTGTATTTGCAATTAATACTTTTTTTGCAAGGCCGCAGATAAAGCGTCTCAATCCTTGGGCGATTTTTTCTGCGCTCTGCTCCCTTGAAACGATTTGCTCACTTATGTCCCTATACTTTACTATAGGACCTGCAATCAGCTGAGGGAAAAATGTTATGTATAGCAAAACATAAAAAAAGTTCTTTTGTGGTTCAACCGTTTTACGGTATACATCTATAACATATGACAATGCCTGAAATGTAAAAAACGAGATTCCGATTGGCAAGGCAATCTTAGGTACAGGAATCAGAAGTCCCGTAACCGAATTAATTGATTCGATTAAGAAAGCGGAATATTTGAAAACTGCAAGTATCCCGAGATTGATAATTACAGTTGCTACAATCACCGCTTTCGCTTTTGCCGTTTTTGATGAAACAAGCCTTGCACAGAAATAGTTTAGCACCGAACTGAAAATCATCAGCAGAACATAAACAGGCTCTCCGTAGGAATAGAATACCAAACTTGCCGCAATCAACAATCCGTTTCTAAATCGAAGTGACGGCACCGCCGTA
>CALYYZ010000130.1 GCA_945607165.1 uncultured Ruminococcus sp.
GTTGTGGGTTCTGCTGTTGTGGGTTCTGTAGGTACAGGATTTGTAGCCGCAGGGTCATACTGACCTGAATGAACAACGGTCTCAACCTCATATTGAGCTACTGATGTCTCGGGCTTCTCACCAAAGCGAATGAGAATCTCTTCCTTATCATTATCAGATCTGAATGTTAACGGATCAATTTCCGAAACAGTGAATACCTGAAGATCAAGCTCAACATTAGCTTCGCCTGAACCGATTTTTTCAAATGTGACTGTTACAAAGGTTTTTCTGCCGGATGAAATATCATACAAGCCGAGATCGGTGCAATTTCCTCTGATACATCCACCGACAGCATCAGGCGGAGATACCATAAATGTTCCGTTTGCAGTAACCTGAGGCATAAAGTTCCAGCCTCTACCGGAAGGAGCAATATTGGAATCACGGTCAAATTTTAGCTTAGTATCATCATACTTTAATTCCCACTGAGCATTAAGAATATCCTTAGTGCACTGAATAAAGAAGGAAACAGTTACAAACTTCTCATTTGATGAAATGTACTGTGACTGTGCAGGGAAAAACGATGAGCTAACATTAACTGTAAGTCCGTTTTCATCAGGAACAGTTGCAGGCTCCTCTGTTGCAGGCTCAGTGGCAAGTGTTGAAGGCTCTGTAACAACTGTAGTCGGCTCAGTTACGGGAGCATCCTTGGGAGGCTGATATTCAGTGTTATACAAACAGCCCTTTTCAATACAAGCATCCTTTGTAGGATATGTACCGTATTCGCCGTTACCGAAATAGAAGTACCACTCACCGGAGCTTGTAACCTTGCCGTTGCTGACACTAACCTCTACCATATCGGGATCGATAACATAAATCATATTATCAAAATTGAAAACAAATCCCATATCATATACATCGTCGATATAGAAATTGTCAGCAAAGCTGCCAAGAGCAGCCTTATCGCCCTCAAAGCTTGCCTGCATTTCAGCAAACCAAGCAGCGTCATAAATCTCGCTGTCAACATCAGTCATAAACTCGGCAGCAATATTCTTTGTCTGAAAAGCCTTTGCGTAGTTAGGATCAGTAGTATCCTCTCCGCCGTCCAAATTATTGTTCCAAATAATTGTAGACACATCGCTAGGTACATCACAATAGTAAATGCTGCTTGCATCACCATTCTGTGCAACATATCCGGGCCATGAGGAGCAAGCGTCCGTTCCCAGCCACCAATAGATACCGGCACCTTGTGCACAATCATTATACCAGTCTGATGGCATATAGAAATAGAACCTATTAGTATCAATGCCTTCGGAAGGTGAATACTTGTTATTTTCGTCAACTTCTGCAGAAACGCTGATAGCAGCCACGGTAACCATGGAGACTGTCAACATTATATCAAGAAGAAGACTAATAATTTACTAGGACATTGTCTTTCCTCCTATTTACACTAAATGCATTTTACTATTATCTATATTATATTATAAAGTAGAGTAAAAATCAATAGCAATACTTTAAAATAAGACAAATTTATTGCGTCATTTTTTACAAAGTTTACACTGATATATTGAAAAAAATCAGAATAATGTAAAAGATTACTTCAAAATTCAAAAAACCGCCCTAAAAAGGGCGGTTAATTGTTATGAACAAAATCAATTATTCGTACTTCTTGCGAGCAAAAACAACAGCAACAACAACTGCTGAAAGGAGAACGAGAAGCATTACAGCGTATGTAGCCTCACCTGTCTGGATAGCAGTGTTATCAGATGCGGGAACATCTGTTGTAGCAGGATCTGTTGAAGACTGGGGATCTGTTGAAGGTGCACCGGGCTTTGTTGTAGGCTGAGTAGCATCGGGGTTAGTGGGCTTCTGAGGATCAGAAGGAGTTGAAGGAGCCTTAACGATTGTATCTACAAATCCGCCCTTATCAGCATTTTCTAAAGCAGCTTCTTTTGTAGGATAGTTACCGTACTCTCCGTTACCATAGTAGAAGTACCACTCACCAACATATGTCTTCTTACCCTCAAAGTTTTCACTTGTCTTTGTGGGATCAATTACATGAATCATATTGTTGTATTTGAATACAAGACCTGCGTCAAACTCTTCGTCAATATAGAAGTTGTCATAGAATGAGCCAAAAGCCTCGGGGTTAGTATCGAAGTTATCATATGCCCACTCGAAAAGACCGCAATCATCATAGATAGTGCCGTCAAATTCTGCACAGAACTCAATTTTGCAGTCCTGAGCCTGCTTAGCGTCAGTATAAACAGGAAGAGTCTTGTCTGTGCCACCGTTTACATAGTTGTTCCAAACGATTGTGGGAACATCCTGAGGACAATCAACATAGTAAAGGTTATCAAAGCCTTCGATAGAAGTATCTCTGTAAGCCTTATATCCGGGCCAAGCAAGTGTGCCACCGCTTTCACCGGCTACATCGCCGCAGGGATCAGTACCGTTCCACCAATAAACGCCTGCTGTATTTATATCAGAAGTTGTGCTTGCCCAGTCATAAGGCATTGCAAAATAGTATCTGAAAGTAGGGGTTGTGGGATCAGTAGGAACATATCTGCCATCAGCATCAAGAGCAGCAGAAACGCTCATGCTTGCAATAGCGCCCATTGAAAGTAAAAGAGCTACAGCAAGAAAAATACTTAAGATTTTCTTCTTCATTGGTTTTTCCTCCAAATATTAATTTCCGACACAATATCGGTTTTTCTAATTATATAACATCTCAAGTGAAATTTCAATAATTTTATAAATTTTGTTTGTTATGATATTTTACAAATTTCAATATTATTTTATGTTGAAATTGACAGAAAATAGCAGGGAGAAAACTTTTCTCCCTGCTGTAAGACTATGATTATGGTTTCCTGATTATGAATACAACTGCAACAACTGCTCCGACTACAACAGCAATAATTGCTATAATAATAATCCATCCGAATACATTATCTTCAGAGGAATCTCCTGAACCGGTTGATTCATAGCGAGTAACATCCTGAATTTCAGTGACTACTTTTGTGGTGGGCATAACACCGGTAACAGACTGATGATCATCTTTGTTTGGTGAATTTTCCTCGCCCATTCCGTCAAGATAATTAATAAATGAGCCTTGTTTGTTTTGCAATGTTGCTTCATCAGCGTCTATAATAGGAGTTTTTTCAGAAAGCACCTCAGCACCGTTTACAGAAATATCATAACTCCATTTATATGACTTAAGATACTTCAGATCCTCACCATACAACTCGGTCACAAACTGGGAAATATCAGTGGTGCCGCCTTTGAGCACTTCAAACTGAACGCTGAGAAATAAATCCCTTTTAGAAAAATCGGCAGGTGAGCTGATATCCGTCCAGGTAATGGCAATCTTATTTTCAAGCTTGTCATTATAAACAACTCCGTCAAACTTCGGGAACTTCAATGCGTCTTTGGTAAGCTTGAGATATTGTTTGTCATAGAATATACGCATTTCATATCCCCAAATCTCCTCTTTTGTGTCACTTAAGTAAAGCTCATACTTTATTGTATCACCTTTCTTGACAGTAACCTCAGAATTGATTTTTAATTCATTTTCGGCAGCAAAGCACGGTGAAATTGACACAGCAGAGATACAGGCAAGTATAAACAAGACAGCTATACTTTTCAAAATACGATTACACATTATGTTCATTCCTTTTCCTAAGTTCTGTATTATTATATCTTATTATTAAAAAAATTTCAACAAATTATTTATATTTTTTAAGTGAATTCTTTGTGAAAGGCTTATTACCGTGAATATATAGTATTTGTAAATAAGATTAGTATTCATTTGTTATGACAAAGTTTTGCTGAGTGATTGAATTGAATTTGAGCCTACACCAATGATAGATAGAGAGCCACAAAAAAACGCCCTCCTAATGGAGGGCGAAAAACATTATGTTGTTTTTAATTATCCCTTAATCAGTCTTCTTTCTTGCGAGTGAAGAAGAGGATACCGGAAGCTGATACAAGTACTAAGAGGATAATAAGAGCCATAGAAGCATTACCTGTCTGTACAGCACCGGGTACGGGATTGTCGGGTGTTGAAGGATTATCGCCTGTTGCTGCAGATGTTGTTTCGGGAACATCTGTTGCAGAGGTGGGATCCTCACCGGGAACATCTGTGGGAGTCTCTGTGGGAGCCTCTGTGGGAGCTTCTGTAGGAGCCTCTGTGGGAGCTTCTGTAGGAGCCTCTGTGGGAGCCTCTGTGGGAGCTTCTGTGGGAGCCTCTGTAGGAGCCTCTGTGGGAGCCTCTGTAGGAGCTTCTGTGGGAGCTTCTGTAGCAACTGTGCCTTTAGTTACCTCTGTAGCAGGAACCGGTTCTTCTGTAGACGGTGTTAATGTAGTGTTTTTCCATGAATTGGTTGCTGTATCAGCGTAAATCTTAGAAGAGCCCTGGAGCTTGATTCTTGTTCTTGCACCGTCAGCAGGATACTGCTTACCATTCGAATCACTGAAGATTACATAGGTTTCAGGTGAATGTGCAAGGTCATAATTTACACTCGAGATGTTGCCGTCAGCATCCTTGCCAAGACAGGTCTTGTCGGATACCTCAATGTAGTAGAGATCCTGACCTGCATCATATTCCATCTTTGCTCCGGGCCAAGAAGCATTTGAATATGTCATATTCGGATCAGTGTCCTCATCATAGAGATATACATTAAACGGAGCTTTCCATGTTGTTTTATTTTTCGGATTAAGGAAAATATATACTCCTGAGGATGCAGCTTCGTTTTTGGTATAGCTGTAAGTAGATGTAGTGGTCTTAGCTCCGTCTGTTGCAGAAACTGTAAGGTTAATAGTTTCTCCAAAC
>CALYYZ010000131.1 GCA_945607165.1 uncultured Ruminococcus sp.
GTTCATAACTGCTTCAAAGTCTTCGCTGCCCATCTTCTCATGTTTAATAAGATAAGCGGCAATACTGTGGAGCTTGTCGATATTTTCCCTAAGAATTTTCTCGGCTCTGTCATAAGCGCCGTTTACAATTTCTAAAACAAGCTCATCAATCTTTGCGGCAGTCGCCTCTGAATAATCCTGAGTGCGGCCCATATCTCTTCCAAGGAACACCGCACCGTTATCAGTGCCGTAGCAAATGCATCCGAGTTCCTTAGTCATACCGTACTTAGTTACCATTGCACGGGCTGTCTTTGTAACCTTTTCAATATCGTTTGAAGCACCGGTTGAGATATCGTCAAGGATAAGTGCCTCTGCAACTCGACCGCCCAAGCCTACTATAATATCCTCAATCATCTCGTTGCGTGAGTTGTAGGACTTATCCTCTGAAGGAAGCGGCATTGTATATCCGCCTGCCATTCCTCTCGGGATAATCGAAATCTCGTGAACGGGATCCTGAGTTTCAAGCTTGTCAAAGAGGATTGCGTGGCCTGCCTCGTGATAAGCAGTGAGCTTTTTCTCTTTGTCGCTCATAACCTTTGATTTTTTCTCGGCACCAACTACAACTTTGACGGTAGCTTCCTTGATTTCTTCCATTGTAACTGCCTTTTTGTTCTTGCGCGCGGCAAGCAAAGCGGCTTCATTGAGAAGATTTTCAAGGTCGGCTCCTGTAAAGCCTGCGGTTGTCTTTGCAATGGTCTTTAGCTTTACATCGGGAGCAAGCGGCTTTTTGCGAGCATGCACCTTGAGGATAGCCTCACGGCCGTTCACATCGGGATAGCTGACAATTACCTGACGGTCAAATCTGCCGGGACGCATAAGAGCCGGATCGAGAACATCGGGTCGGTTGGTTGCAGCAATAAGAATTACTCCCTCATTTGCACCGAAGCCGTCCATTTCTACAAGAAGCTGGTTGAGAGTTTGTTCTCTTTCATCGTTACCGCCGCCGAGACCTGCGCCTCTCTGTCTGCCGACAGCGTCGATTTCATCTATGAAAATTATGCAGGGTGAATTTTTCTTTGCCTGGTCAAAAAGGTCACGCACACGGGAAGCTCCGACGCCGACAAACATTTCGACGAAATCAGAACCCGATATTGAGAAGAACGGAACACCTGCTTCACCTGCAACAGCCCTTGCAAGCAAGGTTTTACCTGTTCCGGGAGGTCCCACAAGAAGAACGCCCTTAGGGATTCTTGCGCCGAGCTTGTTGTACTTTTCGGGAGCTTTAAGAAACTCTACTACCTCTGCAAGTTCTTCCTTTTCTTCGTCTGCACCGGCAACATCTTCAAATGTAGTCTTGCGTTTTTCGTCGTTTGTATTCTTTATCTTAGCCTTGCCGAAGCTCATTTCCTTGCCGCCGAGACCGCCGCCGCCCATTTTCTTCATAAGGAAGATCCATACGCCGACAAACACAGCTACAAGAATGAGTGTGGGCACAAGCTCACGGAGAAGCGAATTATCGCTTGCTCTGATAAGATCATATTCTATGGCTTCATCGGCAGATGCCTGATACGGCTTTATATCGTCGAGGAAGCGTTGAATATCTGCAAGCTGTCCTTTGACTACTACCTGAGCTTTTGTTTTGTTATTTGTTGTTGCCAAACCGGACGCCGGATTGCTCTCAGAGGTTGACTGCTCTTGCTTTTCTACATTCTTATCACCTGTCTTAAGCGTAGCCGTTTCCCCCGGCTTAAGTGTGATTTCAACTGCGCCTGAGCCGTAGTTTATCTTATAGCTGTCAACCTTGTCCTCTTCAAAATACTGAACAAGCTCAGAGGTCTTTGGATTTGCAGACTGCAGTGGATTGTATAGAATTGCAATCGCCAAAAAAATGACAATCGGTATACCTAAACAAACAAGCAGATTGCGAAGTTTCTTTTTGTTATCCAATATGCGTCACTCCTCATTATATTATTATTGATTAGCTTTAATTTATGCAAGAAAGCGTGCGCATGAGCGCTTTCTTTATCCATCGCTCGTGCGCACGCAGGGCGCAACTGAGCGGACAATATAATTTTTTATTTGATAGGATAGTCAATGTATTACAGCTTGTATTTTTTACGATATCTTAATTAAAAATTATACATTTTGTTGTAATTTCCTATCAAATAAAATCCTGATTCACAAAACAAATTCCCTGCAATTATAAACTGTTTGTGATGATTTTGCAAGCAAATTCACAAGATTTTCATTTTATGCAATAAAAATACTTTAAACCTATTATTTTAGGAAAATTTTGGATTGCTGCAATATGTGGAACCGTCGATACTAAGCTCATTCAATAATAATTCTATTTCAGAATTATATTTCTCACCCATATCGGTAAATCCAAGTCCCTGACACCACAGCACAGTATCTCCGTCTGCAAGCAAGTAAAGCTTTTCTCTGATTTCGGAAGGAATACGAGCTTCATTCATTGCTTTTCTGATTGGCTTTGTAATATTTCTTTTTGGAAATTTGAATTGATCTGTACTCTTGCGAAAACGAAAGCAGACGGTTTTGGGCAGTGCTGTGAAAGTATTTCTTTCCAGCATAGCTTTGAGCTGAGAATTTAATTCAATGAGCCGGTTGTCGTCGCCCGACTCCCCGGCAAAACGCAAAATTCCCTGTTTTGATACGACAGTAACTTTCTTTGTCAGCTCAACAGCACCGCTTTCAAAAATGATATTTTCTATCAGAGAAATGTGCCGAAATTCGGGAGTGATTCCTGCAAAGGCTTTACAAAGCAGGGAAATCGCCGTTGTTCTCACAATTTTGTCGGCATTTTGAAGAATCATACAGTCATAGCCGCCCGCTGTCACGGAGCTATCAATGAGAGAATTTGCCGATTTTTCAAGATACTCACAGACTGACCTTGCATTTTCAGAGAATCTTAAAAGAGCTGTTTCAAGCTGAGGATTTATGCTTTTCAGCTCGGGAATAATCATATGTCTGATTCGGTTTCGGGTATAGTTATCTGAAAGATTGGTGCTGTCAGTGACAAACGCAAGATGTTTTTCCCTGCAATAAGTCTCAATCTGCTGACGGGTACATTCAATCAGGGGGCGGATAATTATATCTCTTTTAGGAGGAATAGCACTCATTCCTGAAATTGAGCTTCCTCTTGTAAGATTAAATATCAGTGTTTCTGCGTTATCGGAAGCCGTATGAGCAGTTGCAATTTTTGCTTTCTTCTCTCGGGCAAGTCGAAAAAGCTCGGTATATCTGATATTTCGCCCGCAAAGCTCCTCACTGATTTTTTGTTTTTTTGCAAGAGAAGGTACATCAAAATGACTTATGTATATTTCCAAGCCGTAGGAATCAGCTAATTGCCTGCAAAAGGCTTCATCTCTTTGCGCTTCCTCGCCTCTGATACCGTGGTTTATATGCATAACATATATTTTTAGCAGGTATTTTTCTTTTAAGGAATATAACACATCAAGCATGGCAACAGAATCAGCGCCGCCGGAAAGGGCAACGACAATACTGTCACCCTTTGTTATCATTCTGTATTTATTAATAACCGACTCGACAAGACTATTCATCTCTTGTCTCCTTGCCGGTAAATCGCATAAATTCACCCTGCCAATGCAGCTTGACTGTGCTTGTTTCGCCGTGACGGTTTTTTGCGACAAGACATTCGCCCGAATTCATATCGGCATTAACAGGAGCGTCTGCTCCCTTCTCGCTGTAGTAGCCTTCTCTGTAGAGAAATAATACTATATCGGCGTCCTGCTCGATTGAACCCGAATCACGAAGGTCTGAAAGCTGTGGACGGTGGTCTGTTCGTTGCTCGGAAGCACGGGAAAGCTGAGAAAGAGTGATTACGGGAACATTCATTTCCTTTGCCATTATTTTGAGGTTTCTTGTAATCTCTGATATTTCCTGAACACGGTTTTCAATTCGTCTTCCGCTTGCCATAAGCTGGAGATAGTCGATTATTACAAGGTCAAGATTTTTTAATCTGCGCAGTCTTGATTTCATCTCGGAAATTGTTATGCCCGGTGTGTCGTCAAGATAAAGCTGAGCTTTGCTAAGCACATCGCTTGCCGGAATAAGTCTTGCCCATTCCTCGTCGCTGAGCTTGCCGGTTCTGAGCTTAGTGCCGCTTACGAGTGCTTCTGTAGAGAGCAGTCGGCTTGCAAGCTGTTCCTTTGACATTTCCAAAGAGAAAAAAGCAACCGTTTTCTTTGACTTGCAGGCAGCATTTCTTGCAATATTCAGAGCAAAGCTTGTTTTACCCATACCGGGACGGGCGGCAAGCAGAATCAGGTCGCTGCGGTTAAGTCCCGTAATCATCCGGTCAAGGTCTCCTATTCCCGTAGGAATGGGCTTTAGGCTGTCATCGGTTTCACTGTTCAGTGCGTCCAGCCTGTCAAAGGTTTGAAAAATAATCGAGTTAATGCGTTCAAGTCCGGATTTTCTGTTGCCGTTGCGTATGTCATAGATTCGCTGTTCGGCAGAATCTATTAGCACATCGGAGTTTTCCTCTCCTGACGAAGCGTCGTCTATTATTTCCCGAGATGCGGTTATCAGTCTGCGAATATTATATTTTTCAAAAACAACCTTGGCATAAGCCTCGGCATTTGAGATTGACGGGCAATTATTTACAAGATCCATCAGATAGGTCTTGCCGGTAGCCTCGTCAAAGGATTTATTCTGTTTAAGCCTTTCAAGCAGGGTAACGAAGTCTATTGCTTCACCGAGATTCAGCATATCCTCCATTGTTGAGAATATCAGCTTATGGATCGAAACATAAAAACATTCGGG
>CALYYZ010000132.1 GCA_945607165.1 uncultured Ruminococcus sp.
AGGTAATAGAATCCGGGAGTCGGCCATACATAGCCGCCGCCTGCCGGAACATTAACTCCGCCCGACACAGAACCGCCGCCCGAGCTTCCCGAGTTTGAGGAGCCGGAGCTGCCTGAGCTTGTGCCGCCGGATGAGCCGGAGCTGCCCGAAGAGCTTTGATTCTGTGAAGCATAGTACTTCTGAATCTGTGCCTCTATCTCTTCGCTCTCGTGTGCGGCACTTTTCAAAGCCGCCTCAGCGTCCTCGCTCTCAGCGTAAAGAGTTCTCAGTATTTCATCATTTTCTTCAAGCAAGGTATTAAACTCATCCATATCGGACTTTAACGAAGCCTGAGTTGCTTCAAGCTCCTTTTTATCTGCTTCAAGGGATTTTTTCTGTTCGGTAATCTTTTCAAGCTCGGTATTAATTCCTTCAATCAGCTTTTGATCATAGCTTGACAGAGTTTCAACAAGCATAGCCTTATCAAGAAGATCGGAGAAATCCTTTGCGCCGAGCAAAATTTCAATGTTGCTGACCTCACCGGCCATATAAATGATTCTCAAGCGTTCACGAAGTACATCAATCTGAGAATCAATATCGGCGTTAGCCTTATCTATTTCAGCCTGTTTACCCGAAATATCCTTATTGAGCTTTTCAATAGAGTTCCTTGTGATAGCCATTTTATCGTCAAGAACCTCAATCTTGCTAATCAAAGCCTTGCTGTATTCTTCTTTTTCATTAATATCAGCCTGAGTCTTATCAAGAATAGCCTGATACTCCTCATTCTTCTGCTCAAGCTCCTGTAACTGCTGCTGAAGCGAGCTGATATTCTCAGCACCAAACGATGAAACCGACATAACAGCAGGCATTGCAACAAGACAAATTGTAAGAAGCGAGCATAATATTCTTTTAGTCTTATTCATACTTTTCTCCTTTCGGTACCTTACCAACCTAAGATTTCGTTGCCTTCCTTTTTAAGATATTTGCGTATGGAAATAAAGCTTCCGAACAATCCTACAAATATTCCCGCCGCAACAAACAGGAGGGCTGTAGGAAGAATAACACGGGAAAGCGGAATAAAGAACGACATCTGCAAATATCTCACTACAGCGGAACGAACCGCCTCATACATCAATGCTATCACACCTGTAGACACAGCCGCAGAGATAACTCCGATTATCATACCTTCAATCAAGAAAGGCATTCTTACAAAGGCATTTGTAGCGCCGACAGATTTCATAATGCTTATTTCAAATCTTCTTGAATACATAGTTGTCCTGATTGTATTTGCAATAATAAAGAGCGAAATAACAACAAGAACCGAAACAATACCGACACAAACGAGGTTTACAAGTCTGCTTAAATCTGCAAGCATTTTAGCAGCCTCTCGCCTGTCATTGACACGCTCGACACCCTCAATGCTCGTAACCTGCTTAAGTGTCTGGTCATATTTATTCAGATCCTTCATTTTTATAACAAAGGCGTCGGGCAGGGGATTTCCCTTTTCGTCAACCGTTTCAAACAGTTCGTCTCCTAAAAGCTCTTTGTAATCCTTATAAGCGTCCTCACGCTTTACCATTGTAACAGAAACAACATTATCAAGCTTCTCAATATCTTTTCCTATGTAGCTTGCCTCCAGGCGGGAAACATCCATTCCCAAATATGCGGTAGTCTCGTTTGACTCACCGGCTCTGTCAACAATTTCGGAAACATTTATTGAAAAAAGCGTTGCAGCTCCTGTTAAAACAAGGCAGCTTATAAGAACACAAATAGACGCAATACTCATTATGCGGTTGTTCCAAATATTCCTAAAGCCTTCCTTTGTCAAATATCCAAAGCCTTTCATAATTTCTTCCTTTCAATCACGGATTTCTCGACTCAGTCAGGCAAAATGACCGCATTATCAGGATAATGAGGCTCATCGTCATCATAAGTAAATCCGGCAGCATCGCTACTCTTTGTATCTGCGACAACCCTGCCCTTGTCAATAGTAATCACCCTTTGGTCGAACTCCTTAACAAGCTCGTGCTCATGAGTAACAACCAAAACAGTGGTGCCTTTGGCATTTATCTCATTTAACAGCTCGATAATCTCATACGACATTTCAGGGTCAACATTACCCGTAGGCTCATCAGCAACAATTATTTCAGGATTATTCACAAGAGCTCTTGCAAGGCTTACACGCTGCTGCTCACCGCCCGAAAGCTCATTGGGCTTGTCCCACATTTTATCCTTCAGGCCGACAAGCTCAAGAACATACGGCACTCTTTTCTTTATTACCCGGGTTTTTTCGCCAACTGCTCGCATAGCAAAAGCAACATTATCAAAAACGCTCATTTTTTCAATCAGTCTGAAATCCTGAAATACTATGCCCATATGGCGGCGAAGATACGGCACCTCTCTGCGCTTCATCCTCGAAGTCTTTTTTCCGTTTATTATTATTTCACCGGCAGAAGGCTTTTCCTCGTGCATAATCAGCTTTAAAAATGTGCTTTTTCCTGCACCCGAAGAACCTACTATAAATACAAACTCTCCCTTGTCGATGTGAATACTCACATCGTGCAGGGCGTGAGTTCCGTTATTATAGGTTTTTGAAACATTTTGAAATTCGATCATAATTACACCTTGAAAATCCACAGTAGATATCGTGGAGTTGTTAGCTGCATATTGTCTGAAAGACAATTAAAAGCAATACCGAGAATACGGTTGCCGTATATCAACAGCAGAAAATAGTACAAATACCGTAAATCAGAATTTAGACGGACTTGCGTTAAGATATTTTTTAACCATAAGCGCTACCTTGAATACGATAGCGTCCTCAAATTCACGAAGGTCAAGACCGGTAAGCTTCTTGATTTTTTCAAGTCTGTACACAAGAGTGTTGCGGTGAACAAAAAGCTTACGGGAGGTCTCGGAAACATTAAGGTTATTTTCAAAGAAACGCTGTATTGTGAAGAGAGTCTCCTGGTCAAGGCTCTCGATAGAACCGCGCTTGAACACTTCCTTGAGGAACATTTCGCAAAGCGTTGTAGGAAGCTGATAGATAAGACGGGCAATACCGAGGTTATCATAGCTTACAATAGTACGCTCGGTATCGAACACCTTTGCCACCTCAAGGGCAGACTGAGCCTCCTTAAAGGAACGGGCAAGGTCCTTGATGCCGGTTACGGTTGTACCGATGCCTACAACACAGTGTGTATAGAACTCACTCGAAAGAGTGTCCGAAATCGAGCTTGCAAGCTTTTCAAGATCCCTACTTTCTGTTTCAGGCTTAATTTCCTTGACAAGAGCGATCTCAGTTTCATTTATGTTTATTACAAAATCCTTTGATTTATCGGGGAAGAGGTTTTGAACAATGTCATATGCAGAGACATCTGTCTTAGATATGATTCTGATAAGCAGACAAACTCGGGACACCTCGCTGTTGAAATGAAGCTCCCTTGCCTTTAAATAAATATCTCCGGGGAGAATATTGTCAAGAATAACATTCTTAATAAAGTTTGAACGATCGTACTTTTCATCATAGTACTGCTTTATGCTTGCAAAAGAAACGGAAAGCAGCTGAGTATACTTTTGAGCGTACTCATCAGTGCCCTGAACAAAAACGGCATAGTCATATTTTGCATTGCTGCCAAAAGACTTGTATGTGTAGCCGTTTATTACAAACGGAGCCGTAGAGCTGAGCGTTTCAGAGTTAATACTCTCATTTACCTCTCCTATTTTACCAAGCTCAGAACAAGCAATAACAACCGAGGTTTCATCAATAACACCGATAGTTCTGTCAATGGCGTCTTTCATTTGGTGCACAATACCTTGGAATAATCTGTTTGACATAATATTTACCTCATTTTCTCCGAAAAATAATACTTATATCTCAGGGTTGTAATTAATCAATAAAATACAATCCCCCTCATATACATATTACACAAAAACGAAAAAAAAATCAACCTCTATTTACATTTTTTCTCGAAAACTTTTATAGAATTTGCATAGACAACAAAAAACGGAATATTAAAAACAATTTTTTACATTTTTTTAATATTTGTTTCTGTAGTGAAACCATTATAATACAGAATTGTGTTAGTAATGTGAAAAAAGTAAAAAATTGTTATTTGCACTCAGAAAGGATAACTTTACATAATGCAAGATTTCTTTTCAGCGGGAATTTTTGATTATCCGGTCAAAAAATACAACGGCAGCATAATTTGAAGCCGTTGTTTATCTTTCTATATTTTTATACTGTTTTGTTGCATTGAGAATAAAAATTTCGTGTGATATTTGTGTGATATTTTATATGAAAATATTATTTTTAATAATCAAATTTGACTTTAAAATATTCAAAAAATACTACAAAAAGTCCGATAAACAAGCTATTTCTGAGTGATTTAGCCTATTTATCGGACTTCTTAATTTGGAGCGGATGATGTATGTTCATCTTTAGATTTTTCCTTCTCGCCTGTTGGGTTCACATTTTGGAGATAGCTTCCTTCTGCGCTACGGTCTAAAAACAGTCCACCGGACTGTTTTCTTTACGCCCTTTCGATTCCCATTCCGCTTTGACAAAAATAAAAGCACCCTTTTGGGTGCTCTTATTTTTGGAGCGGATGATGTATGTTCATCTTTAGATTTGTCCTTCTCACCTGTTTGGTTCACATTTTTGCTATGGCTTCCTTCTGCGCTACGGGCTAAAAACAGTCCGCCGGACTGTTTTCTTTACGCCCTTTCGATTCCCATTCCGCTTTGACAAAAATAAAAGCACCCTTTTGG
>CALYYZ010000133.1 GCA_945607165.1 uncultured Ruminococcus sp.
GATACACCCGAAACACCTAAAAGTCCCGACTCCTTATTAAGAATTTTGAGCATTTCCTCGGCTGAAACCTTTTCCTTTTCTGCAATGAAAGTGATTACGGACGGGTCTAGCGAGCCTGAGCGTGTACCCATCATAAAGCCGCCGAGAGGTGTCAGTCCCATTGTAGTGTCAACAACCTTGCCGTTTTTCACAGCCGTAATTGACGATCCGTTTCCAATGTGGCAGGTAATCAGCTTGAGATCTTCCTTCTTTTTGCCCATAAGTTCAGCCATTTTATCGGTCACATATCTGTGAGATGTGCCGTGAAAGCCGTACTTGCGGACGCCGAATTTCTCGTAGTATTTATAGGGAATAGCATACATATATGCTTTTTCGGGCATCGTCTGGTGAAAAGCGGTATCAAAAACTGCTACCTGGGGAACCTTTGGCCCGAAAACCTTTGTGCAAGCCTCGATACCCTGAATACACGCAGGATTATGCAGAGGAGCAAGAGGAGACAGTTCCTTTATTTTTCCGATGACATCATTATTGATGAGGACAGACTTGTCAAAATAGGAGCCGCCCTGTACGGTTCTGTGACCTATAGCGGATACCTCGTCAAGAGACTTAACAGCACCGAACTGAGGGTCAATTAATACCTCTTTTACAGCCTCAAAAGCCTGTGTATGATTGAGCATTTGTTTTTTAAGCTCAATTTTTTTGCCGTCCGGAGCTTTAAAGCCGATAAACGCACTGTCAGTTCCGATGCGCTCACAGTTTCCTTTAGCAAGCACCTTTTCTTCGGTAGCGTCAATCAGCTGATACTTTAGTGAAGAGCTGCCTGCATTGATTACGAGAATATTCATAAAATCGTCCCTTCTTTATTGATTGAGTAAAGTTTTTGATATATAATAAACAACACAGATATATAATACTCCAATAATTGGTTGTTTTCAAGTACTTTTTTCATAGATTTGCATAAAATTACAATTTAATTCTTTCTGATTAACTGTAAAAAGGTGTGATAAAGTGTCAATAGCAGTAATATGTGAGTTTAATCCGTTTCATAACGGTCACAAATACCTTTTGAATAAAATAAAAGAACTATCGGACGAACCGATAATTGCCGTAATGAGCGGCAGCTTCACCCAAAGGGGAGAGGTTGCAATAACCGATAAATGGTCAAGAGCACAGACTGCACTGAAAAACGGGGCAGACCTTGTTTTGGAGCTTCCTGCGGTGTACTCTGTTGCAAGCGCCTGTCGTTTTGCCTTTGGCGGAGTGTCGGTTGCAAAAAGCTTTTCCTGTGTTAAACACCTTGCGTTCGGTTGCGAAACCGATGATGTGAAGGTTCTTGCTCAGGCAGCAAAGGCGTCACACGATAAAAGGGCAGGGGAATTACTTGCTGTTAAAATGAAGGGCGGAGATTATTATCCCCGTGCTCTTGAGTCTGCTGTGAGGGAAGTGTTCGGCACACAGACGGCAGAGGTTTTTGCATCCCCAAACAATACTCTCGCAGTAGAGTATATTAATCAGATTATCGGTACAGACATAAAACCGATGCCGATTTTGCGGGTAGGAGCAGAACATGACAGCGATAAGTCAAACGGCTGCTATGCTTCCGCTTCGTACATTCGCAGCCGTCTGCGTAAACAGTCTGCCGCAGACGAGCTTATGCCTTCTGTTCCCGAATTAATCACCTATCCGGAAAAGCTTGAGCAGGCATATCTGTACAAGCTGCGTTCTATGAGCGTCGATGACATCAGAAGGCTTCCCGAGATAAACGAGGGGCTTGAAAACAGGATTTTCAGCGCAGTTATAAGCTCATCGTCGGTGGGCGAAATAATTGATAAGGTTAAGACCAAGAGGTATACACACGCTCGTATCAGGAGAATATTGTCCTGTGCATTGCTCGGCATATCAGAGGCTGATCAAAAACTTGATGTGGATTTTGTTAGGGTGCTCGGCTTTACTAAAAGAGGTTCACAGATCCTTGGAAATTGCCGCCTTAAGGTGGTGACCTCTGTTGCTAAGGCTATTAGGGAAGGAGCTATTAACACCGAATTGCTTAAAAAGGATATTTTTGCAACGGATGTTTTCGCTCTTGCCTTAAAGGATAATATGCCCTGCTCAATGGATTATACCGAGAAAATCGTTATTGTCTGAGAAACATTTACCGATATGACACTTGTTCATAAAAGCGTTACAAGTATGCATATATTCTCAAATGTCTACATAAAATTTCAAATTAATGCTTGCATATTTGTTGAAAATATATTATAATACAGGTGTATTAATTTATTAACTGTGAAAGAGGTTAGATTATGGCTTTTACACTAAATGACGATAGATCACCTTTAGATCAATTTTTGCAAGGCGAGTCGGTTCGCGCGTATGAGTTTCTTGGTTCCCATTTTGTAAATTGGGACGGAAGAGACGGTGTAGTTTTCAGAGTATGGGCGCCGAATGCTCTTTCTGTTTCTGTGGTCGGTGATTTTAACGACTGGGACAAGGACGCTGATTTTATGTATCGAATCAGCGACTCCGGTGTTTGGGAGCTGTTTGTCGAGGGAGTGGGAGAATTTACCAACTACAAATACTGTGTTGAGACTCCTTGGTCTGAGCGCAGACTCAAGACAGATCCCTATGCTTTCCACTGTCAGACTCGTCCGGATAATGCGTCGAGAGTGTACGACATTAACGGTTATGAGTGGAATGACAGCGAGTGGCTTGAATACAAAAAGGAGCATCCGCACAAAAAACTGCCGATTAATGTTTACGAAATGAATGCAGGTTCCTGGCGTAAATATGAAGACGGCAATATGTTTAGCTACAGAAAGCTTGCCGATGAGCTTATACCCTATGTTAAGAATATGGGTTATACCCATATTGAGTTTATGCCCTTGACAGAGTTCCCGTTTGACGGAAGCTGGGGCTATCAGGTTACAGGTTATTTCGCAGCTACATCCCGTTACGGCGAGCCTAAGGATTTGATGTACTTTATTGATAAATGTCATCAGGAGGGTATCGGTGTTATCCTTGACTGGGTTCCTGCTCATTTCCCCAAGGACGGTCACGGTCTTGGTCGTTTTGACGGAACAGGCTGTTATGAATATGAGGACTACCGTATCGGTGAGCATAAAGAGTGGGGAACATATATATTCAACTATGGCAGATATGAGGTGTGCAGCTTCCTGCTTTCCTCTGCTATGTTCTGGCTTGATATGTATCACATTGACGGTATTCGTGTTGACGCTGTCGCTTCAATGCTTTATCTTGACTATAACCGCAAGGACGGTGAATGGCTTGCAAATGCATACGGCGGCCGTGAAAACCTTGTTGCGGTTGATTTCCTGCAAAAGCTGAATAAGGTGGTTCATATGCACCATCCCGAGGCTATGATGATTGCTGAGGAAAGCACCGCTTGGCCGGGTGTTACAGGCTATCCGGCAGAAGGTATGGGACTTGGCTTTGACTACAAGTGGAATATGGGCTGGATGAATGATATGCTGTCCTATATTTGCCTTGATCCGCTTTGGAGAAACTATCACCACGATACCCTCACATTCAGTATGGTATACGCTTTCTCAGAGAACTTTATGCTGCCTATTTCGCACGATGAGGTAGTTTACGGCAAAGGCTCTCTTATTAATAAAATGCCGGGCGATTATAACCAAAAGTTCTCGGGTGTCAGGGGATTTGTTTCCTATATGCTCGCTCATCCCGGCAAGAAGCTTATGTTTATGGGCAGTGAAATCGGACAGTTTGACGAGTGGAACGCAAACGAGCAGCTTCAGTGGAATCTGCTTGAATATGAAAAGCACCGCCAGCTTAATCATTTCTTTGCCGAGGCTAATAAATTCTATCGTGACACACCGGCTATGCATGAAAATGACTATGATTGGGACGGCTTCAAGTGGATTGCACTTGACGACTACAAGCATAGCGTTATCTGCTTCCGCAGAATTGCATATGACGGCAGTGAGGTTATCGTAGTCTGCAACTTCCAGCCGGTAACTCGTGAGCATTACAAAATCGGTGTTCCCAAATACGGTATTTACGAAGAAGTATTTAACTCTGAAAACGAAGAGTTCGGCGGCTGCGGAATTTCAAACGGCAGCAATATTAAGGCAATCAATGAAGAGGATCACGGACTTGATTATTCTATCGAGCTGACGCTGCCTCCTCTTGGTGTAATGTACTTTAAGCTTAAAGAGGAAATGAAAGCTCCTCCCAAGAAGAAAAAGTCAACAGAAAAGATGGCCGCAAAGAAAAAAGCTGCTGCTAAGAAGTCAGCTCGCAAAAAGAAGGAAGCCAAGGCTGAGAAAGCAGAAAAACCGGCTGAGGAAGCAGTTGCTTCAGCAGAGCCTGCCGAGGAGGCAGTGGTTGCCGCAGAGCCGGCTGAAAATCCTGCAACTACAGAAGAAACAAAAGAGTAATATTGTCTTTTTCTTATTACCTTCTTATTACTAAGGCACACCGCATCGGTCCGATGCGGTGTGTTTTTGCTCATATTACTTGTAATATTTACAAAATAATAACTCTTTTATATTGCATTGTTTTAGTTGATATATTATATAATAATAAAAAAAGCGTGCGCACAAAATGCACACGCTTTTTATTTGATAGGAAAATACAACAAACTGTAAAATTATTTAAGTTATGGTAAATAATACAAAATATAATAAATTGACAATCCTATCAAATAAAAAAATTATATTGCCCGCTCAGTTGCGCCCTGCGTGCGCACGAGCGATGGCTAA
>CALYYZ010000134.1 GCA_945607165.1 uncultured Ruminococcus sp.
ACCGCAACAGCGTTGCCGTTTCTTCTCTTTATCTACTGCGCTATCTCTGCAATATGATTCAAAGCAGGCTTCGATTTGAAGAAAAACAGAAAGCGCAAAGGACGGATAAAAAATTACAGCAAAAGATAAATGACAAAAAGCAGGCGCAGGGTTTGAAAATGTAATTTGACTTTTGCTTGCTAAACCGGAATATGTCAATCAATCTTAATAAAAATTACCGTTTGTTCTTTCATAGATATTTTTCCAACTTGATAGCCGTATTCTGTAAGTTCCCTTTTGTATTTTAGAAAAGAGTGGTCTATTGGTATTCCTGCAATATTCTGTATATCTTCAAAAGTTAATTTAAAAGATTGACTTCCAGTACTCTGCACATATTCCCATAAAGAGTTATATTTACTCATTGTATCTTACCACTTTCAACTTCCGATTTATCAATAAGTTATTTTACATTTATCATATCATAGACAGATAAAATTGTCTATCAAAAAATCATCTCACCGCCAAGGAACAACTGCACCCAAACGCTGACAGGTGCCACCTGTCACAGTGATAGGAGAAAGAACTACCCAATCTAAGATATTACAGCAGAAAGAAAAAATATATACAAGGATGTGATTAAAATATCAACCTACATTCATTTTACAAAAGAACAACGAGAACAGGCAAGGAGAACCGACCTTGCGAATTTTTTAATCAGTCAAGGCGAGAAAGTCAAGAAATCAGGGTCAGAATACGAATGGCTTGACGGCTCGCAAAAGGTAACAATCAGAGGTCACCTCTGGTATCATCAGTACGAACAGAATGGCGGTGATGCGGTTGACTTCGTTCGCAGATTTTACAACAAGGACTATGCCGAAGCGGTGGAAATGCTTTTGAATAACTGTGGCGGTCAAATCATAACCTCACCGCCCATAGAAAAAAGACACAAACCCTTTGAACTGCCGCCGAGGAATGACAGAATGAGCAGACTTTTTTCTTATCTGCTGTTGACTCGTGGCATTGACAAGGGTGTGCTTTTTGAGTTTGTGGGTCAGAAAATGATATATGAATCTGCCGATTATCACAATGCGGTATTTGTCGGTTACGATTCAAACGGTAAACCTCGCCACGCACACAAGCGAGGAACGGTGACAAGTAATTCTTACAAGGGAAATGTTGCAGGCAGTCAGCCTGAATATAGTTTTCACTGGCACGGCACAAGCGACACGATATTTTTATTTGAAGCTCCCATTGATATGTTATCGTTCATAAGTATGCACAAGGAAAACTGGAAAAATCATAGCTATGCGGCATCCTGTTCCGTTTCAGACAGGGTGCTTTTTCAATGTCTGAAAGATAATCCGAACATCAAAAATGTGTTTCTCTGCTTTGACAATGACGAGGCGGGACAGACAGCAAACAAACGGACAGCTGATAAATTAAACTCAATGAATATCCAAAACGAAATCCTCATTCCAAACTTCAAGGATTGGAACGAGGATTTAATTTTTGAACCGAAAGGAGATGAACAAATATGCAGTCAGGTACTATAACTCTGATTATTGTGACAGGCTCAATGTTTGCCTTGTTCATAATAATTTCTACGGTCGGAAATTACTATTCCCTCAACCGAATAAAGAACAAGACGGTCGGACAAGGTCAGCACGGCACGGCTCGTTGGGCAACTAAAAAAGAGATAAAGAGAACCTACAAGCAGATTGATTTCAAACCCGATGAATGGCGTACAAATCCCGACAGCAGACCAACGGAGCAAGGTATAGTTGTCGGTTGCAAGAATAGAAAAAATGGCACAACAGCGATGGTCGATACAGGTGATGTTCATGCTCTTATGATTGGTGCGGCCGGTGTTGGTAAGACAGCTTTTTGGCTTTATCCTTGCATTGAATATGCCTGTGCTACGGGTATGTCATTCTTGTCAACCGACACGAAAGGTGACATCGTGAGAAACTACGGAACAATCGCAGAAAAGTATTACGGCTACAAAATTTCAGTCATAGACTTGCGTAATCCTACACGCTCACACGGCAACAATCTCCTGCATCTTGTGAACAAATATATGGACTTATACAAAGCCGAACCCGAACAGCTTGTTTACAAAGCAAGAGCAGAAAAATACGCTAAAATCATTTCAAAAACAATTATTCTTTCGGGAATGGACTCGGCTTCATTCGGACAGAACATATACTTTTATGATGCCGCAGAGGGACTTTTAACAGCAACGATTCTGCTTGTTTCGGAATTCTGCAAACCCGAAGAAAGGCATATTGTTTCGGTATTCAAAATCATTCAGGAGTTACTTGCACCGACTAACAGGAAAGGCAAAAATCAGTTTCAGCTATTAATGGATTATCTTCCTGACGACCACAAGGCAAAATGGTTTGCAGGAGCCGCACTGAACACAGCCGAGCAGAGTATGTCAAGCGTTATGAGTACGGCACTTTCAAGGCTGAATGCTTTTCTCGACTCCGAACTTGAACAGCTTTTGTGCTTTGATACAGAGATTGACGCTGAAAAATTCTGCAATCAAAAGTGTGCAATTTTCATTGTAATGCCGGAAGAAAATCCTAACACATTCTTTATGGTTTCGCTGATTATCCAACAGCTCTACCGTGAAATACTTTCAGTCGCAGATGAAAACGGCGGTGTACTGCAAAACCGCTGTGTGTTCTTCTGCGATGAGTTCGGCACTCTTCCGAAAATTGATTCAGCCGAGATGATGTTTTCTGCATCCCGTTCAAGGCGTTTGCAGATAGTGCCGATAATCCAATACTTTGCACAGCTTGAAAAGAATTACGGAAAAGAGGGTGCTGATGTTATCATAGACAACACACAGCTCACAATCTTTGGTGGTTTTGCTCCCAACAGCACAAGTGCAGAAGTATTGTCAAAAGCACTGGGTACAAGAACTGTTATGTCAGGCTCTGTAAGCAGAAGCAAAAACGATCCGTCACAATCCTTGCAGATGATTGAACGACCATTGATGACTCCCGATGAGTTAAAGTCACTTCCGAAAGGTACATTTGTTGTTATGAAAACAGGATTTTATCCTATGAAAGTCAAGCTGAAATTGTTTTTTAAATGGGGTATTAAATTTGAGGAAAAGTATGAGGTTATGGAAAACGGCAATCGTGAAGTTCACTATGCCAACCGTTCAGAGTTGTTCAACAACATAATTCAAACATACAGTCCTGTAACTGACTCGGATTTTGATGAAAGAAGCGGTGAGAAAAAGAAGAAAAATGAAAATCTTAAAACCTCTCCGAATGATGAACAAACTGACAGTGAAGATACTATTAATTCAGAACAACAAGACGAGCCAACAGAAGAACCCGAAAATTCAAGCGTTGAACAGAACGCAGACAAGCAAAGAAAAGTAGTCATAAGAACCGAGCGACCACCGCAGGAGGTACAAGATAATGAGTAAATTAACTTATCTCTATCAAATGGACTTGCCCCACCGAGCCGTAGCTGTCTATACCTACCTCCACGACCGAGCAAACAAAGACGGCGAATGCTGGCCCTCCGTAAAAACAATAGCAGGCGACATAAAGCTGTCGCCTGCTACCGTCCGCAGAGCTATTAAAGATTTGAAAAAAGCCGGACTTATCGAAACCGAACAGCGTTATCGTGAGTATGGCGGTAAGAGCAGTTTGCTGTATATTATAAATAATTTATAGTTTACAGAAGGAATTTATTAATTTCTTAATTCGGCATTAGATAAATATGCATAGAAAATTAATATTACTATATTTCTGTATTGAAAATACAATTGTTTTTTGTTAAAATTTGATAAGGTGGTGATAGATATGCTAAATATATCAGTTGTTGATGATGAAATTGTTTTTGTTGAAAATCTGATTAAAAAAATCACAGAGATTTGTGACAAGATGAAAATAGAATGTACGATTGACAAATATTCAAACGGCTATGATTTACTGGAATACTATAAAAAATATCATCTTATTTTTCTTGATATTGAAATGCCTTTGATTGACGGTATTGAAACAGCAAAAAAGATTAATGAATTAAAGGGTGATTCTGAAATACCATTTTTTGTTTTTATTACAAGCCACGATGAGCTTGTTTTTGATGCATTGAAAAGTTTTCCTTATTCGTTTATTCGTAAAAATATGATAGATATTGATTTGCCTGAATGTTTAATCCGCATTAACAACTCTTTTAATGAAATAAAAAATACTATAATTTTACATACAGAAAGAAAAGATATACCTGTGATTATCAGCGACATTATTTATCTTGAGAAAATCAAAAATTATGTTGTATATCATACCTATAAGCAAGATTATAAGGTCAGAAGTGATATGAACACAGAATTTGAAAAGGTAGTCTTTTTCGGATTTGTCAGACCACATATTGGTTATGCTGTAAATAATAAAGCTATCGAATATATTGCTGCTGACTGTGTTATGCTTAAGAATAATATCAGTATTCCTTTGAACAAAAAATACAGAGAAGAAATCAAGAAAAAGTATTTTAAGTGGTTAGGTGACAGAAATGTTTAATTATAGTTTTGAATTGATTGTAAATTTATTACAGTCAATTTATTTAATAGTTTTTTTGTTTGTATTTTTCGGTGGTAAATATTCTCGAAAATATAATATTGCAATTTTGGTAGCTTTTATTGTTATACACTTTGCGGTACTCACATATTTTACATTTAACAACCCGTTTATTACTATGTTTGACATGGTGATATGCCTTTTGCT
>CALYYZ010000135.1 GCA_945607165.1 uncultured Ruminococcus sp.
GTCTGTCGATTTTATTGGACGCCTTTGTAAAAATTGTTCCTATCAATCCACTGTCTTTCGCCAGTTCGGATAGTATTTCCTCGTACTTGTCAACTAAATCTGTACCGTTTAGTGCAACAATATCTTTCCATTTGCAACCATCAGGAATACTGCTGCCAAGCCCTAAAGCCTCTTTTTCATCATCCATTTTTAAGAAAAGGATATAAGTAAATTGAGTGATATAGTCTGTGAATCCAACACCTGCAGCCGCCATTACACCTGCAATATCCCAAACTTTTTTCAGCAATGCAGATTCACTTTTTGTATTTGTAGTTTTTGCCATACTATGCCGCCCTTAAAATAAATTTAGATAATTCGTATAATTCATTAGAAAATTGTTTTGGCTCAAATTCATTCATTGCTTCACGCCATAAATCCGGTGCAAATTCATTTAGTTCCAGTGAATTGAATGCACCCTCATTAACAATAAACTCAGCTATCTGCTGCATAATTGCTTTTTGAGTTTCGGAAAGGTTACGCTGAGCTTGTCCGCAATAGAGGTTGAATCGTTGAATGTATGTACCAAACAGACCGGTAAGCCTGCAACTTTTCTTATATGCGTACCTGACAATTTGTATGAGATTTGTTAATGCATTGACATTATGTTTTAAGTCTAACGCATCAACACTTCCGTTGGTATCAAGAATTTTGTAATAGTTCCATATAGAATGAGGGGTATATTGCTTACTTTGAGATAACAGTTTATCTTTTAAATCACAGAGCATAGAATTAGTAATTACTTTATTTTCAGAATTATATATGATTCTTAAAGCTTCTATCTGATCTTTGTTATCAAGCAAATATTTCTCAAAAGTATCAATAAAACTTCTTGCTGTTTCTTTTGAAAAGTCTGATAAGATTACCTTATCTTCTTCAACAGGGTCAAAGATATAGAATCCTTTTTGCATTTCAAGAAGGCTTTTCCTTGCTTTATCATTTCCAATAAGGCAGAATAATAAATCAAGCCTTTCGGTATTAGGAGCAGAAGGATCCAAAAACGGAGGTAAGGAATGTTCGGATAATGCCTTATTAATAGAATTCGCAAGGGTTCTTGGTGCAAAACCATAATTTTTGATAAATGAGTCCAAATGCCGTCCAAATAAAGGATTATCTTCATAACGCTTGTTGATGGTTGAACAATAATTTCGCAATAATTCTAGATTTTCATCGCTTAAATCCTTGTGAGATAAATGTTCAATCAATTGCTCAAGCGTTAATACTTTGTTTGTCTTACCACCATTCTTTTTTGTACGGTCAGGCAAAGTTTTATCATGTTCAGTTACACCTACGGCATCTACAATATAGAAACATTCCTTTGTATCTGCATTTGGGGTAACCTCTCTGAGTTTATCTTCAAGAATGTATCGACAACCACGACCTTTCATCTGAGTATAAAGGACCGGAGATTTGACATCATTCATAAAAAGTACAACTTCAAGCGGTTTAACATCTGTTCCTGTAGCAACTAATGTGACAGTAACCGCAATTCTAAAGTCTTTTTCAATTCTTAAATCTCGAATTAACGCATTTGAATCCCCTGCCGAATATGTAATCTTTTGAACAAAATTGTCAGGTAGGATTTTATTCTTGAACTTATCGGCAAATTCTTCCTTTGCAATTTCAACAATTTGAGTCGCATGATTATCGTCCTTGGCAAAAATCAAAGTTTTTGGAATATACTCCCACGATAGTTTTCTGTCAGGATATAAATCAGTATATATTGCATCCCTATACGAAGTCAGAACAGATCTGATTTGAGCAGGGTTTATTACGGTTCTGTCAAGCTGAGTAGAAGAATAATCAATTCTTGACGTTGTTTTATATGTTGTGGTTTTGTGAGTGTACTTTGATTTCTCTGTAACTTCTGTTCCCCCATCAATTGTTCCACCATGTTCTGTTGACTCTGTTTTTATTCTGTACACACGAGCAGGAACATTTACCCCGTCAACAACAGATTCGTCATATGTGTATTCTTCAATTTTGTTTTTATTAAAGAAAGCATATGCTTCAGGCGTTGGTGTAGCAGTAAGTCCCAATATCTTCGCATCCTTAAAATAATCAAGAACAGCTTTCCAACGACCGTAGATTGAACGGTGGCACTCATCAATAATAATAAACTGAAAATAATCAGGAGGAAGCTTCAGATTACCGTCTATAGTGATTAACTTTGCAGCGTCTTTTTCATCTGATTTGAAGTTTAATTCATCCTCCATATCCTCATCTTTATCAGAAAACGCTTGTCCTGTTAATACTGCATATAACTTTTGTATTGTAGATATTACAATATCACCTTTAATATCATCTTCTTTTACAAGCCGTTTAATCGAGTAAATTGAGCTCATCTGCTGTTGATTCTCTGTCCTGTCAAATGTACTGAACTCAGATGCTGCTTGTCTTGCAAGGTTATTGCGGTCTGCTAAAAACAAAACTCTTCTCGTAGAAGTATAATTCAGCAGTCTGTATGCAGCAAGACAAGCTAAGTACGTTTTTCCCGAACCGGTTGCTAAAACAGCAAGAGCTTTTTTATGACCTTCTTTAAAAGATTTTTCAAGCTTACACTCCGCATTGTATTGGCAATCTCTTAGACCCTTTTCTTCAATTTTGGGCAACACTCCATATTCGGATGTTTTCCCAATCAATTGCAGCATCTTTTTTGGTGAGTGCATTTTAGAAATCTCAATATAGTCGCTGTCAGGTAAAAGCATATTTTTAAAGTATATCTTTTTCCCATTCGCAAGATAGACTAAGGGAATTTTATTAGGATACCATAATCCATACCAATTCTGAGGTATTAGTGCATAATTTTCAGCTTGTTGAGCTACCTTTTCACCTAAATCATTACTTTCACGCTTTGCTTCTACAATAGCGATAGCCTTATCTTCAACAAATAAAAGGTAATCACTCTCATGATTGCCTTGCATTAACGCTTCTTTGACAGCAGAAGGCTCATTGCACGGAATATAGTCGTTTCTGGATATAACATTCCAACCTGCATCATTCAATTGTTTATCAATTTTTATGCGTGCTGATTCTTCGGGTAACATCGTGCATCAATCCTCTTATGAATAAATAAATACGTTTAGTTATGCTGAACATTACGAATTATGTTCTGATAATAAAACTTATGAGAAGTTATTGCATATTAATTTTATCATACTTGTGAAAAGCAATCAACATTCTTTTACAAATTTTTATGCTGTTATATACAAAAACTATACAAAGTTGTATCTGTACTCTGATTGACATATGATAGCGTATTTGCTATCATTTATTTGCACATTGTGATATTTGAATAATTATAGAATAGTTGATGAGTCGGCTAAGCGGTGCAATATGCCACAATCTACAATTGCAAGAATAGAAACACATCAGATTTCACCTCAGTTTGAAACCTTATCCGTTATTGCTGAATAGCGAACCACAATCGCTGTATCGGGATGTGCTAATCTATCAATTATCGGTAAATAAAATTTGGAGTAAAATGTGAAGATGAAAATTTTTGAGTTTATAAAACAGGAAGCGATACTGATTGTTGCCTGTGTGCTTGCGGTGATTTCAATGTTCTTTGTAACACCGGACGAAAAATATTTTGAGTATATAGATTTCAGGACGCTGGGAATATTGTTCTCCTTAATGGCACTGATGGCAGGCTTCCAGAGTATGGGCGTTTTTGAAGAAATCTCACGGACGCTGTTAAATAAGGTTCAAAATATTCGCCAACTTGTTGTAACGCTGACTTTACTTTGTTTCTTTTTCAGTATGATAATTACCAATGATGTGGCGCTCATAACCTTTGTACCGTTTACCTTTGTGCTGTTTGATATGCTCGGACAGGCAGAAGAGAAAAAGTGGCTTATTCCTGTGGTGATTTTGCAGACCATTGCGGCCAATCTGGGAAGTATGCTGACACCAATTGGTAATCCACAGAATTTGTATCTGTACGGAAAATCAGGTATGGCTTTTGAAAAATTTATTTTATTGATGTTGCCTTATACAGTCTTATCACTTGCAATACTGCTAATCAGCAGTTTTGCCATAGGAAGCTTTGGAAACAAAAAAATTACCGTAAGTCTTACCACAAAAAGCAAAGAAAAGAACACCTGCAAGGTGATAATGTATGTTGCACTGTTTTGCATTTGCATTCTTGCGGTATTGCGTGTTATCAGCGTTAGTATTGCGTTTGCCGTTACCCTTTGTGCAATCGTAATCTTTGACAGAAAAGTGTTGAAAAAGGTGGACTATTCTCTTCTGCTCACATTTGTCGGGTTCTTTATATTCATTGGGAATATGGGCAGACTCCCAATGTTTTCATTCCTGCTACAGAAATACATCTCAGGCAATGAGGTTATTACTGCGGTGCTTACCTCTCAGGTTGTCAGCAATGTTCCGGCGGCACTGCTTTTGTCAAATTTCACCGAAAACTTACCGGCATTGATTGTCGGCACTAATATAGGCGGCTTAGGTACATTAATCGCATCTATGGCAAGCCTGATTTCATACAAATTCATAGCACAAAAGAAAAATGTATCCAAAGGAAAGTATCTGCTGTTCTTTACCATTGCCAATATCATTTTTCTTGCGGCATTAATGCTTTTGTATGTTATAATAAAGTAGAAGTTGTGGAGGTAATTATCAATGAGAAATATTTACGATAATAGTGAATTTT
>CALYYZ010000136.1 GCA_945607165.1 uncultured Ruminococcus sp.
AAACACTTGCTAAACACGCAAAGGGTTATCTTAGGGAGTCTGTTCTGACTCCGATTTTTATGATACTCGAGGTAATTATGGAAACCTTAATCCCGCTTTTGATGGCTTCTATGATTGACAGCGGAATTAACGAAGGAAATCTTCAGCATATCCTTACTATGGGACTGTGGATGACAGTATGTGCAGCTATAGGATTGTTTGCAGGAATTATGGGTGGAGTCTTTGGCGCAAAGGCGTCTGCCGGCTTTGCCAAAAACCTGCGATTTGCAATGTTTGAGCACATACAGTCATTCTCATTTGCTAATATTGATAAATTTTCTACCGCAGGTCTCGTTACAAGAATGACAACCGATGTTACCAATATGCAAATGGCCTATCAGATGCTTCTGAGAATGTGTTTCAGAGCGCCGTTCAGCTTGATTTGTGCAACAGCAATGACGCTTATTATTAACGCAAGGCTTGCAACAGTATATTTGATCGCTATAGTATTTCTCTCTATAGTGCTTGTCTTTTTGCTTACAAAAACCTACAAGTATTTCAGCAAGGTTTTTGAAAGATATGACGAGCTTAACGCAAGCGTACAGGAAAATGTTTCATCAATAAGGGTTGTAAAGGCATTTGTACGGGAGGATCACGAGATAAATAAATTCAACAGGGCGGCAACCAATCTCTATAAGCTGTTTGTCAAGGCTGAAAATAATATGGTTACCGTTATGCCTCTGATGATGTTCACAGTATACGGATGCATTATTGCAATTAGCTGGTTCGGAGCAAATATGATTGTATCATCAGAGCTTACTACCGGAGAGCTCACAAGTATGCTTACATATTGTATGAATATTTTGATGAGTCTGTTGATGGTTGCAATGGTGTTTGTTATGATTACAATGAGCCTTGCAAGCGCAAAAAGAATCTCCGAGGTATTAAATGAAGAATCCTCGCTTAAAAATCCCGAAAATCCTGATTGCTTCGTTCCAAACGGCAGCATTGATTTTGAAAATGTTTATTTCAGCTACAGTGAAAAAAGTGAAAACCCTGTGCTTAAGAATATAAATATCTCAATAAAATCGGGTGAGACTATCGGAATTATCGGAGGAACAGGCAGCTCAAAAACGAGCTTTATTAATCTTATAGGAAGGCTGTATGACGCCTCATCCGGCTGTGTAAAGGTTGGAGGAAAGGATGTCAAAAGCTATGATTTGGAAAAGCTGAGAGATGAGGTTTCCGTAGTTCTTCAAAAAAATATTCTTTTTAGCGGAACTATTCTTGACAATCTGCGTTGGGGCAACGAAAATGCAAGCGAAGAAGATTGTATCAAAGCCTGCAGGCTTGCGTGTGCCGATGAGTTTATACAGAGTCTCCCCGAAAAATACAATACTTATATTGAACAGGGCGGAACAAATGTTTCAGGAGGTCAAAAGCAGAGGCTTTGTATTGCCAGAGCTCTTCTGAAAAAGCCCAAAATACTTATTCTTGACGATTCGACAAGTGCGGTAGACACAGCAACCGATGCCAAAATAAGAAAAGCCTTCAGAGAGGAGATTCCAAATACAACAAAACTGATTATTTCTCAAAGAATTTCAAGCGTTGAAACCGCCGATAGAATCATCGTCTTTGAAAACGGTGAAATAAGCGGATTAGGAACCCACGATCAGCTCCTTGCGAGCAACTTGATTTACAGAGAAATATACGAAGCGCAAACAAGTACAAGCGGTGATTTTGACAAGGAGAGTGAGAATTGATATGAAAAGACCTGGTCGACACAATAATTCTCCTGCCGGCGGCAAAAAGGTTGAAAATCCTATGAAGATTTTTAAAAGGCTTCTCGGTATTATCTTCAGTAAATATAAATTTCATATGATATGCGTATTTGTGATGATAGTTGTGGGAGTATTTGCAAATGTACAAGGAACATTGTTTATTCAACGGCTCATTGACGATTACATCAGACCGATGATTGGGCAAAAAAATCCCGACTTCACTCCCCTGCTTATGGCTATTGTAAAGGTCGCAATAATATATTTTTTGGGAGCTGCCTGCACATATGCGTATTCCAAAATAATGGTTTATGTAACACAGGGAACAATGAAAGATTTGCGCTGTCAGATCTTTTCACATATGGAAAGCCTGCCTATTAAATATTTTGACACTCACAAACACGGCGATATAATGAGTGTTTATACAAATGATGTAGACACACTTCGCCAAATGGTAAGCCAAAGTCTGGTACAAATTTTTTCCAGTGTATTTACCGTTGTTTCTGTTCTTATCAGTATGATATGCTTAAGTATTCCGCTTACCTTTCTGACTCTCCTTATGGTGGGAGTAATGCTTTTTGTTTCAAAGACTATAGCTCAAAAAAGCGGAAACTACTTCCTTGCTCAGCAAACTGACCTTGGTAAAACTAACGGCTTCATTGAAGAAATGATAAACGGACAAAAGGTAGTTAAGGTTTTTAACCACGAAAAAAAATGCGTTGAGGAGTTTAAAGAGCTTAACGAAAAGCTTTTTGACAGCTCACAAAATGCAAATAAATTTGCAAATATTCTGATGCCGATTAACGCCCAGCTCGGTAATATAAGCTTCGTGCTGTGTGCGATTGTCGGAAGTATACTTGCACTTAACAATTTTGCGGGCTTTACTATCGGAATGCTTGTAAGCTTCCTTACATTCAACAAGAATTTCAGTCAACCGATTAACCAGGTCAGCCAGCAGATGAACAGTATTGTTATGGCTCTTGCAGGTGCTGAAAGAATATTCAATCTTCTTGACGAAAAGCCTGAAGAGGACAACGGATATGTTACACTTGTTAATGTAAAAAAATCAGGTGAAAAGCTTGTAGAAACAAAAGAGCATACAGGTGTATGGGCATGGAAGCATAAACATCAGACGGGCGAAACCGAGTATATTGAGCTTAAGGGCGCACTTGTTATGGACGATGTTGACTTTGGATACAGCGATGACAAAATTGTTTTGCACAACATTGATTTATATGCAGCCCCCGGTCAAAAAATTGCATTTGTGGGTTCCACCGGTGCAGGAAAAACGACTATTACAAATCTAATCAACAGATTTTATGATATTCAGGACGGAAAAATCAGATATGACGGTATAAACATAAACAAAATTAAAAAATCCGATCTCCGTCGTTCCTTAGGCATTGTACTTCAGGACACTCACCTGTTTACGGACACTGTTATGGAAAATATACGATATGGCCGTCTTGACGCTACAGATGAGGATGTAATTGAAGCGGCAAAGCTTGCAAATGCAGACAGCTTCATCAGACAGCTGCCGCATGGATATAACACTATATTGACCTCTGACGGCGGTAATCTCAGTCAAGGTCAAAGACAGATGCTTGCCATTGCAAGAGCTGCCGTAGCCGATCCGCCGGCACTCATTCTTGATGAAGCTACAAGCTCGATTGATACAAGAACAGAAAAGATGGTTCAGGATAGTATGGATAGGCTTATGAAGGGAAGAACAACCTTTGTTATTGCACACAGGCTGTCAACAGTAAGAAACTCCGACTGCATAATGGTTCTTGAGCAGGGACGAATCATCGAAAGAGGAACTCACGAACAGCTTATTGAGCAAAAGGGCAAGTATTATCAGCTTTTCACAGGCAATACAGAATAAAATATAGGCCGTATTCGACAACGGCAGAGTAAACTTATACTGATATCTATTAGGTATTAGTATTACTCTGTCGATTGCCAAAAGCGGCCTTTTTTCTTTACTCTCTACAACAGCAGTCAAACGGTGAATGAGATTTGTCACAGTCTCCGGTTTTACTCGGGAAGAAAGAATCAGTTGGAAATTCAATTTTACTGAATGCTTCGCAGGGATCATCTGTCTGATTTTTACACTCTTTACGAGGGACGCAGAAATCGTAGGACGGTATCATAACCTGAACATTTCTTTGAAGTCTGGTGATTGTAAAAATACCCAAGGTAACAAGGATCTGTGTATCAGAAGGACAGGCAATTTCTCCTCCGAGATACTGCAAAACACATTCGGGTATAGTTGTACAGTTCTGATGTTTAGGTGGGCGGTGGTGCTTTATGCATGACGACAAGGGCATTGGATCTGAAATCTGAACTTTTGCCTCAGGCAAAGAGCACGGATAGCAGCAACCCTTATCCGGCATTTCAGACGGGTCGCAGGTTACCGGATTTAAACTTGAGAAAGATTTTACACAACCGTCGCCTCCGTAAAGTACAACTCGTTTCCCATAGGTTGCAAGTCCTGTTACTGTAGTTGGAATTGCACAAGCTGCCGTGTAAACATCGACACTGACAATAAAGTAGAAAACCATATCTACCGCATAGAATCCACGATGAAACGGTACGGGCTCTACCTTTACCGTTGATGTAATTACATTTGCACAGTTGATTTTGGCAGAACAGGCATTTTCGATAAGGCATTGACTTTCCTTGGTAAACATAAGCGGAAGATCGCTTAAGCAGTCTTTTGCTCCACAGCTGTCGTAGATTCTTTCGACATCTACACAAATCGTATTGCACTCGCTTTCGTGACCTTTATCACTTGAAGCGTCAAGCTGCTCAGAGCCAAAGGGTATATCCGGCATAAAAAGAACCTCCATAAAAGTATTTTACAGGCTGTATATGGGCACTGACATTACATTTTATGAAGGTGTTTCATTTTTG
>CALYYZ010000137.1 GCA_945607165.1 uncultured Ruminococcus sp.
CCAATGTCGGCAAGGTACAGAGGAAAAACATATGTAATTGTGTATAACGGCGAGCTTTACAACACAACTGAGCTGAGAGAGGATCTGAAAGCAAGCGGTTTTCATTTCAGAGGTCACAGCGACACCGAGGTTGTTTTGAAAAGCTATATCAAATACGGTGCCGACTGTGCCGTAAAGCTAAACGGTATATTTTCTTTTGCAGTCTATTGTCACGAGGATAAATCAGTATTCCTGTGCAGAGACAGAGTCGGGGTTAAGCCACTGTTTTATTATCAGTATGATAAGGGACTTGTTTTCGGCTCTGAAATCAAAGCATTACTTGCAAGTAAAAAGGCAAGACCTGTGATTGATGAGCAGGGATTAAATGAGATTTTCTTTTTGGGGCCTGCAAGAACTCCGTCATGCGGAATATTCAAGGGAGTTTGCGAGCTGCTGCCGGGTGAAAGCGCAATTTATAAAAACGGCAGACTGTGCAAACAGAAATATTACTTCATTGAAGCCCGTGAGCACAGCGACGGTGAGAAACAGACTATTGAAAAAACAAGATATCTTTTGACCGACGCAATCAGAAGGCAGCTGGTCAGCGATGTGCCGATGTGCTTTTTCCTTTCGGGGGGACTTGACAGCAGTATAATTGTAAAAACCGCATCGGAATATAATAAAGAAAAAAGGCTGGGAAAAATAAAAACATTTTCCGTTGAATACAGAGATAACGAAAAATATTTTAAAAGGAGTCTTTTTCAGCCAAATGCCGATTATGAATACATTTCTCTTATGTCACGCAATGCCGATACAAGACACAGGGAGATAATACTTGATAACAATTCGGTTGCAGACGCCCTGTATGACAGCGTTGTCGCAAGAGATTTGCCCGGATATGTTGATGTTGACTCATCTCTGCTGCTTTTTTGCCGGGAAATTAAGAAGGATTGCACGGTTGCTTTGTCAGGCGAATGTGCCGACGAGCTGTTCGGTGGGTATCCTTGGTATCACAATGAAACAATGCTCTTTGAGGATTGTTTTCCATGGTCAAAAAATCTTGATGTACGCAGGTTTATTTTGAAATCAGGCGTGCTCAAAAACGGAGAGGAATATGTGCGTCAAAGATATCTTGACACAATTAATTCTGCGCCAAAGCTGAAAAGCGACAGCAGACTTGACGGACGAATGAGAGAAATGTTCTATCTGAACTATTATTGGTTTATGCAGTGCTTGCTGGAACGCAAGGACAGGTGCTCTATGTACAGCGGACTTGAGGTAAGGGTGCCGTTTTGCGATTACCGTCTGGTTGAATATGCATATAATATGCCGTGGAGGCTGAAGTCCTTCGGCAATCGTGAGAAAGGTATAGTGAGAAAGGCTTTTGAAGATATCTTACCCCAAGAAATATGCTACAGAAAAAAAAGTCCCTACCCTAAAACACACAATCCCATATACTTTGAGGAATGTGCGAAAAGGGTAAGGAATATTCTTTCAAAGAAAAATTCTTTAACGGAGCTAATGAACAAAAGAAACATAGAAGCGATTATTGAAAATCCCGAAAGAATTAAATCTCCATGGTATGGTCAGCTTATGAAAGCTCCGCAGATTTTAGCATATATTATTGAGCTTGACTATTGGTTTGAAAAATACAATGTTGAAATAATATGAATAATTTGATATAATCAATCTGAAATCTATCTGATTTGGGGTTGTTTAAAATTAACAGAGAAAGATATTTACGAACAACGCAGTATTTCAAAAGCAACAGCAGGGCAAATTCCATATTAAGGTTTTGCTATTTTTATTTGCCGCTTCTGATCTTTATTAGTTATCCGATTGCACTTATATATCTTCTATTCACAAACGCAAACGAGCTTGCCTGGTCTATTGCAGTGCCGTTCGGAGTATTCCTGTGCGTTACGATGCTCAGGGTAATAATTGACGAAAAAAGACCTTATGAGGTTTACGGTATAAAACCTGCCATTAAGAAAAGCACCAGAGGAAAAAGTATGCCGAGCAGACATACAGCAAGTGCTTTTATTATTGCAATCACACTTTTCAGAGTGAATAGCCTGTGGGGATGGATTATTCTTTGCGTGGCGCTCATAATATCTCTGACAAGGATTCTTGCAGGAGTTCACTTTATCAGAGATGTAGTGGCCGGAATAATTTTAAGTGTATTTTTCGGCATATTGTTTTTATCTATTTTTCCTTAATTTATCACCGCACAGTTTATACTTGAGCTTGATTAATCAGTAATGCAATTTACAAGATATATTCTTCCTTAGGAGTTGTATTATCTATTGAACAAGTCCGAATTACTAATTAGTTTAACAGATAAGAGTATTTCATTTATTTATTCAAAAAAAGCCGGGGCTTTCGCCTCGGCTTTTGTTATGTAGATTTTTACTTATCCTCAGTTTCAGCAGGAATATCACTTGTACAATGAGGACACTTTGTTGCCTCGATATCAATCTCGCTGCAGCAATAAGGACATTTCTTTGTTGTAGCAACCTCTTCAACCGGCTTTTTGCCGATAGACATAATCTTGTTGACAAGCTTAACAATGACAAAGATTACAAATGCCATTATCACAAAGTTAATCACTGCTGTAATAAACTTACCGTAATAGAACTCAGCTCCGTTTATCTTGAACGAAAGCATATCAAAGTTCATTCCGCCGATCATACCGAGAAGCGGTGAGATAAGGTTATCCGTGAGTGCAGAAACTACGCCTTGAAAGGCTGCGCCGATAATAACGCCGACTGCAAGATCAAGAACATTGCCCCTCATAATGAATTTTTTAAATTCTGAAAAAAAGCTCTTCATTTTACTTCCCCCTCTGCGTAAAACACATTAATTAAAGTATTGCCTTGTGAAATACTTTTTTACCCTTTTTAACTATTACATAGCCTTTTTCAACTGCAGATTTTGAAATAGCTGCGTAAACATCAGTGATTTTTTCGTCGTCAACAGAAACACCGCCCTGCTGAATAAGCCTTCTGCCCTCGCCGTTTGAGGGAATGAGACCGCATTTTTTGAGCAAATCAAGAATGGAAATTGTGCCGTCTGCAAAATCATCTTCACTGAGGTTTGTAGAGGGCATATTTGCTGTGTCTGACTTACTGCCGAAAAGTGCTCTTGCCGCCTCCTGAGCCTTGTCGGCTTCCTCCTTGCCGTGAATAAGCTCGGTAAGCTCATAGGCAAGAATCTCTTTAGCCTTGTTAATCTCGCTGCCCTCAAGCTTTGCAAGCTCTTCTATTTGCTCAAGCGGCAGGAATGTGAGCATTTTGAGACACTTAATTACATCGCTGTCGTCAACATTTCTCCAATACTGATAGAAATCATAAGGACTTGTTTTTTCGGCGGAAAGCCAAACAGCACCCGACTGAGTTTTGCCCATCTTCTTCCCCTCTGAGTTCAAGAGAAGATTTATAGTCATAGCGTATGCGTCCTTGCCGAGCTTTCTTCTGATAAGCTCGGTACCGCCGAGCATATTGCTCCACTGGTCATCGCCGCCGAACTGCATATTACAGCCGTATTTTTGGTAGAGTGCGTAGAAGTCGTAGGACTGCATTATCATATAGTTAAACTCAAGAAAGCTCAGTCCCTTTTCCATTCTTTGCTTATAACACTCAGCGGTTAACATTCTGTTTACACTGAAGCAAGCTCCGACCTCGCGCAGAACATCAACATAGTTCAAGTCCAAAAGCCAGTCTGCATTATTAACAAGCAGAGCCTTATCGTCGGAAAAGTCAATAAAGCGGGACATCTGCTTTTTAAAGCAGTCAACATTATGCTGAATAGTCTGAGTTGTCATCATTTGGCGCATATCTGTTCTGCCGGAGGGATCACCAATCATGGCGGTTCCTCCTCCGATAAGCGCAATGGGCTTATTTCCTGCCATTTGAAGTCTCTTCATAAGACAAAGCGCCATAAAATGACCAACATGGAGACTATCTGCCGTAGGGTCAAATCCGATATAGAAAACAGCCTTTCCGCTGTTTACAAGGTCTCTGATTTCTTCTTCGTCAGTTACCTGAGCAATAAGTCCTCTTGCTACAAGCTCCTCATATACTCCCATTTCTACATATCCTTTCATATAATAAATGATTTAGTTTTTAGTTATTTGTTTTTAGTGATAACCAAAGAACATTATATTATTTTTCAATTTTTTAGTCAAGCATATTTGTATATATTGCAAAAACCTGTATTTTAACGCAAATCTATGTGCAAAGTGATATCATTTCTTTTTACGGCGATACTTTGCAAACCTATCTCTGTCTGATTTTCCGGTTCTTACATTGCGTTTATCAGCTCTCTTAGCTCCGGAGGCAGTGTAACCCGGCATTGGTGTTACAAGACATTTTTTATCATTGCCTATAAGGTCTCGGCGACCGGCTTTTATCAGAGCCTTTATAACAAGAGGCTTATTGGCAGGAATAAAGTACTGCAAGAGCGCCCTTTGCATCGCCTTTTCCTGTTCGGTTTTCGGCACATAAACTTCCTTTAGTGTAAAGGGGTCAAGCCCCGTATAAAACATACTTGTAGAAATTGTGCCGGGTGTCGGGTAAAAGTCCTGAACCTGCTTTGGATGGATACCCTCTCTTTTACAAAACAG
>CALYYZ010000138.1 GCA_945607165.1 uncultured Ruminococcus sp.
ACGACGCTTAGGAGCAGCTGACGAATTGTAGAAGGAAATATCCTCATCAAAAAGATTCAAATCATAAGCTGCTGTTCCGTTATAAGCCATTATATACGCACCTTGTGCCTTTCTCTATAAAAAATTCCATAAAACACACATTTTGAAGCTCTTTTTTATATTTACAAAAAGTTTCAAATTCTTAATAATTTTTAAAACCAAGCAGATTCGTAAAAATCCGGTTTTTATAATAAATCATAGATAAACCGTATATGTAGTGAACTGCGACGGTTTATACACTATTGATTGTAGTTGTAACATTCTTTACAACTTTGTTATATTTTACTACAAATATGCAACTTTGTCTATAGCTGAGAGGAATAATTTTATATTTTTTCGCATATTCTCAACTTTGCACTTCTTGACCTATTGTTTTGACTCAATTCTGTCTCATTTGCACAAATAGGTTTTTTATTAATCAATTTTGCCAACGGCTTGTTTCCGCAGACGCAAACGGGGAAATCTTTTGGGCAGGTACAGCCCGTACACCAAGACGCCATTTTCTGCTTTACGATTCTGTCCTCAAGGGAATGAAATGTAATTACAGCAAGTCTGCCGCCGCTTCCGAGAAGCTCAAAGGCTCCGTCGAGACCTCTTTCAAGCACACCGAGCTCGTCATTGACAGCTATTCTGAGAGCCTGAAATGTTTTTCGTGCAGGATGACCGTCACGCCTAACCTTCTGGGGAACATTGTTTTTTACAATTTCCGCAAGCTCAATGGTTGTCTTTATTTCTCCGGACTCTCTGGCTGAGATAATGCCCTTTGCTATTGACGAGGCATATTTTTCTTCGCCGTAATTGAATATTATCCGCCTAAGCTCCTCAAAGGAAAGGCTGTTAACGAGATCCGCAGCCGTTGCTCCGCTTTGGCTCATACGCATATCTAAAGGAGCGTCCTCGTGAAAAGAAAATCCCCTTGAAGCAGTATCGAGCTGATGAGAGGAAACGCCTATATCAAGCAATACACCGTCAAGTCTTCCGACTCCCCGATTAAGTAAAAGCTCCTTGATATCGGCAAAATTACCCTTAATTATAATAGAATTTTCGTTGCTTTTAAACCTTTGGGTTAGGGTTAGTATGGCGTCGGGATCCTGATCAATGGAAATCAATCTTCCGCTTTTAAGCCGCTTGAGAATTTCACTGCTGTGACCGCCGCCGCCTGCCGTACCGTCAACATAAATACCGTTTTCCTTAATATTAAGACCTTCAATAGTCTGTTCAAGAAGAACGGGAATGTGAGAAAACTCCATAGCGTCCTCCTTACAGATGTAAATCAGCCATAGCCTCGGCGATAATATCCGATCTTGATTCAAGCCAGTCAAAGTATTTATCCTTATTCCATATTTCAATGCGGTTGATCATTCCTACCACTACCGCTTCGCCCTCAATCTTGGCGAATTCTCGCAGAGTCTGTGGAATAAGAACTCTGCCCTGAGCGTTTGGGGTAACTTTCTCAGCAGTACCGCTGAAAACATACTGAAAAGCCATTGCCTTGTTTGCGGGAAGCTCCATAATTTTTTTATTCAGCTCCTCAAACTGCTCAACAGATATTGCCTGAACACAACAGTTGCCAAAGCCCCTTGCAAGGTAAAAGCTTTCGCCGAGCGACTCGCGGAATTTAGCGGGCAAAACAATACGACCTTTTGAATCAACAGAATGATTAGACATTCCGGTAAACATTTCGCCCTCTCCTTTCCGCAAAATCACTATATATCGGCATTAAAACACACAATCTGTCACTAAGTGACACTTTATGTTACTATTATATACTATGGTATCTAAAATTGCAAGCAAAAGTTACGGATAAATTAAATAAATTTCAATTATGAAACTTTAATCGGTAATAAAAGGTAAATTATTCCAATATGGCATTATAATCAGGATTTTTATTCCTATTTGGCATTAAATTAAGTGAATTAATATCAAGAGAAAAAAATTTATTACAAATATTTCCAAATTATTACAAACATATGTTTGATTTCAAGAAGTGTGCAAGCAATATGAACTAACAATCTTTGATGTGATTTATTCAGTATTTCCTTATACTGATTCCTGATGGAGAGTAGACTTATCTTTGCGAAAATCAGACAGCAAAGCTTGTCATACAAAAAAACAAGCGACAGCTTAATGCACTATCGCTTGTTTATCTTAAATTATCCTTTTTCGGGTTTACCCCGACTATTGACAAAGAGGCAAAAAAAGGCTGTTGCCCGAAAGCAACAGCCTTAATTACTATGTGCGAAGAAAATGAAATTACTTCAATTCTACCTCAGCGCCGGCCTCTTCAAGCTTAGCCTTGATAGCCTCAGCATCTTCCTTAGAAGCAGCTTCCTTAACAGTCTTGGGAGCGCCGTCTACGAGAGCCTTAGCCTCTTTAAGTCCGAGACCTGTGATCTCACGAACAACCTTGATAACAGCAATCTTGTTGCCGCCTGCACTCTTGAGCTCAACATCAAACTCAGTCTGCTCAGCAGCAGCAGCAGCGCCGTCAGCAGCGGGACCTGCAACTGCAACTGCAGCAGCAGCGGATACACCAAACTCATCCTCTACAGCGTGTACAAGCTCTGAAAGCTCAAGAACTGTGAGGCCTTTTAATTCTTCGATAATAGCAGTAATTTTTTCTGAAGCCATTTTAATTTACCTCCGATATAAATTAGATTATTTTTAAATTAATCCAGCAGTTTATTCTGCTGCAGTCTCCTCAGCAGGAGCCTCTGTTGTTTCTGCAGGAGCAGCTTCCTCAGCGGAAGCCTCAGCTGCACAAGCTTCTACGCCGCCCTTATCCACAATAGCCTGTACGGCACGGGCAAAGGATGCGATGGGTGCCTGATCAGCACCGAGTACATTTGCTAGAAGTACATCTCTTGTGGGAAGCTTGGAAAGAGATACGATAGTATCCATATCAATTACAGCTCCGTCAAGATAAGCCGACTTTACCTTAAAGTTGTCGTGATCCTTTGCGTAGTTGCAAAGAATTCTTGCTGCGGCAGCATACTCGCTGTCACTTGTTGCAAGAGCTGTTGTACCCTCGAGTACCGGCTTAAGATCCTCAAGACCTGCCTCATCACAAGCACGAGAAAGAAGAGTGTTCTTTACTACTGTGTAATGAACATTGTTTTCACGAAGCTCTTTTCTGAGCTTAGTATCATCCTCAGTGTTGATACCCTCATAGGAAACAACTACACCTGTGATTGAGTTCTTAAGTCTTTCGGAAAGCTCTGCAACGATTGCTTTCTTCTGCTCTAAAACACTTTGACTTGGCAATTAATTCACCTCCAAAATTTTTTAGGCAATTCGTTCACTGAACGATTGCAAGACGCAGTTCAAAAAAATCGCCGCCCGAAGCCTCGGACGGCGCAAAAATACAAAATGTAATTTGCATCTTCCTCGGCAGGTGGGAATCCCCTTTATGCTATGCACCTGCTGTCTTTAGAACAGCGAATTTATATATTTACACCAAAGTGCAAATAATCAAATATTAAACACCAAACTTTGTGGGGTTGATTCTAACGCTCGGACCCATTGTTGAAGTAACGGCAACTGAGCGAATGTACTGACCCTTTGCTGCAGCAGGCTTAGCCTTAACAACAGCTTCCATAAGTGCGTCAAGGTTTTCAACAAGCTTGTCTGTTCCGAAGCTTACCTTGCCGATGGGGCAGTGGATGATATTTGTTTTGTCAAGACGGTACTCAATCTTACCTGCCTTAGCCTCTTTAACAGCCTTTGCGATGTCAGGAGTTACTGTACCAGCCTTGGGGTTCGGCATAAGTCCTCTGGGACCGAGAATTCTACCGAGACGACCAACAAGACCCATGCAATCGGGAGTTGTGATAAGAACATCAAAGTCCATCCAGTTCTCCTGCTGAATCTTCTGAGTCATATCCTCAGCACCGACAAAATCAGCACCGGCTTCCTTTGCAAGCTCCTCGTTAGCACCCTTACAAATTGCAAGTACTCTAACATCCTTACCGGTACCGTTAGGAAGTACAACAGCACCTCTTACCTGCTGGTCAGCGTGACGGCTGTCAACACCAAGCTTTACATGAAGCTCAACTGTTTCGTCAAACTTTGCTGTTGCAGTTTTGATTACTGTATCAAGAGCTTCGCTTGAATCATATAATTTGGTTTTGTCAACGAGCTTCGCTGCGTCAACATACTTCTTACCGTGTTTCATCAGTATTCCTCCATTGTTAGGTGGTCAATCGGAAATATCCTCCCACCCGGATTAATTAGTCAACTACAGTGATACCCATGCTTCTTGCAGTACCGGAGATCATGCTGATAGCAGCCCCAAGTGAACCTGCATTGAGATCCGGCATTTTCTGCTCTGCAATCTTAGCAACCTGCTCTTTTGTAATCTGAGCAACCTTGGTTTTGTTGGGCACGCCCGAACCGCTGTCAATACCGCAAGCCTTCTTAAGAAGAACCGCAGCAGGCGGAGTTTTGGTTACGAATGTGAACGAACGGTCAGCATATACGGTGATTACAACCGGAATAATAAGACCGATATCATTCTTTGTACGCTCATTAAAATCCTTTGTGAACGCAACAATGTTTACGCCGT
>CALYYZ010000139.1 GCA_945607165.1 uncultured Ruminococcus sp.
CCTAACAAAACAAGAATTTTTTTCATAGTATCACCTTAAACAATAAAATAAAGCAATAAGCGGACAGATTGCTCTGTCCGCTTTGTTTGATTACCTGTATTTGCGTTTGCGAGCTGCTTCGGATTTCTTTTTACGCTTTACAGAGGGCTTTTCATAAGCTTCTCTCTTGCGAACCTCAGCAATAACGCCAGCTCTGGCACACTGCTTTTTGAATCTTCTTAATGCACTTTCAAGCGATTCATTTTCCTTGAGTCTAATCTCTGCCATTTATCTTCCCTCCCATCTGCCATTTGGCATGGGTAATTTGCATATAATTGCAGAGTCCATTATACAATATGTAACTTTTATTGTCAATAGCTATGTAGAATTTTAGGAAAAATTAAAACAAAAAATTATTTTATGGCTTAACAACAAGGTTTACAAGCTTATTAGGAACTACAATTTCCTTAATAATACTCATTGAACCGATGGCCTTAATTACATTTTCGTCAGATTTTGCAAGGTTTAGAATCTCATCCTTTTGTGCTTGGGCAGGCACATTAAGCTTAGCTTTAATTTTTCCGTTGACCTGTACAACGATTTCAACGGTTTCATCTACGCACTTTGCTTCGTCGTATTCGGGCCATTTTTCCGTGGCAAGAATATCCTTGCCTAACTTGCATTGCTCATACACCTCTTCGGTTACATGGGGTGCAAACGGGTTAAGAAGTATTGAGAAGATTCTAAGCTCCTCTTTATTAATTGACTTAACATTTGCTATGTCATTAATCAGTGCCATGAGAGTAGCAATGGCTGTATTGAACTTGATATTTTCAATATCCTCTCCGACCTTCTTTATTGCCTTATGAAAAGCTCCTTCAAGCTCCGGACGAACAGAATCTCCGTCGATTAATATATTTTGAAGGTTCCAATATCTATCAATAAAGCGTCTGCAGCCACGGATACTCGCCTGGCTCCAGGGAGCTGCCTTTTCAAAGTCGCCTATAAACATTTCGTAAAGACGCATTGTATCGGCACCGTATTCCTCAACAATCTCATCAGGATTTACTACATTTCCCCTTGATTTACTCATTTTCTCGCCGTTTTCACCGAGAATCATACCGTGTGAGGTGCGCTTTGCATACGGCTCCTTTGTAGGCACTACACCGATATCATAAAGGAACTTATGCCAAAAACGGCTGTAAAGCAGATGGAGGGTTGTGTGCTCCATGCCGCCGTTATACCAATCGACGGGTGCCCAATAATCCAAGGCTTCTTTAGAAGCAAGAGCCTCGCTGTTGTGCGGATCCATATAGCGAAGATAATACCAGGAAGAGCCTGCCCACTGAGGCATTGTATCTGTCTCACGATAAGCTTTTCCTCCGCAGTGTGGACAGGTTGTTTCAATCCAGTCGGTCATTTTTGCAAGAGGTGACTCACCGTTATCTGTAGGCTCATAGGATTCAACCATGGGAAGCTTCAAAGGAAGCTCACTTTCGTCAATAGGAACATATCCGCATTTTTCGCAGTGAACAATCGGTATTGGCTCTCCCCAATATCTCTGTCGAGAGAACACCCAGTCACGAAGCTTGTAGTTAACCTTGGAGTGACCCTTTCCCTCTTTCGTGAGCCAATCAATAATTTTTGCCTTTGCTTCGTCTACACTAAGTCCGTCAAGCATACCCGAATTTACCATTGTGCCGGTTGCGCAGTCGGTAAATGCCTCCTGCTCAACATTGCCGCCCTTGACAACCTCGATAATAGGAAGGTCAAATTTCTTTGCAAATTCCCAGTCACGAGTATCGTGAGCAGGCACAGCCATAATTGCTCCCGTACCGTATGAAACGAGAACATAATCGGAAATGAAAATCGGAATTTCAGTGTTATTTACAGGGTTTATTGCACGAACTCCATCAAGCTTGACTCCTGTTTTGTCCTTTGCTACCTCTGTTCTTTCAAAGTCGGATTTTCTTGCTGCTGCTGCCTGATATTTACGAATCTCATCCATATTAGAAAGCTTATCCGCCCACTTTTCAATTAGGGGATGCTCGGGTGAAATTACCATATATGTTGCACCATAAAGTGTATCTGCTCTGGTTGTATAAATAGTGAGAGTATCACCTGTGGTAGTTTGAAAATCAACCTCAGAGCCGGTGCTTCTTCCTATCCAGTTCTTTTGCTGTGCTTTTACTCTGTCAGGATAATTTACAAGCTCCAAATCATTGATAAGACGATCCGCATACTCTGTGATCTTAAGCATCCATTGAGATTTAACCTTATGTACAACCTCGCTGCCGCATCTCTCACAAACTCCGTTAACCACTTCCTCGTTTGCAAGAACACATTTGCAGGAAGTACACCAGTTAACATTCATCTCTTTCTTATAGGCTAAACCTTTTTTGAAAAGCTGAATAAATATCCACTGTGTCCACTTGTAGTATTCGGGGTCGGTCGTATTGATTTCTCTGCTCCAATCAAAGGAAATTCCGAGAGACTGAATCTGCTTTTTAAATCTTGCAATATTGTTCTTTGTAACTATTTCAGGATGAATGTGGTTTTTGATTGCATAGTTTTCGGTAGGCAAACCAAAAGCGTCCCAGCCGATAGGATAAAGCACATTATACCCCTGAAGTCTGCGTTTTCTTGCCACAGTATCAAGTGCGGTATAAGGGCGAGGATGTCCTACATGAAGTCCTTGTCCGGAGGGATAAGGAAACTCTATCAACGCATAGAATTTTTCCTTATCAGAATTATCCTCTGCATGAAAAACTCCCCTGTCTTCCCATATCTTTTGCCATTTCTGTTCCGTTTGTTTATGATTATATTTCAACTCAAACCCTCCTAAGAGCCTATATATATGGTTTCTTAATTAATAACATCTGAAATATCAACGGGATTTCCGTCCTGCCAAAGTCTTTCAAGATCATAAAATTCTCTGGCTTCATCAGAAAAAACATTTACTATTACATCAATATAGTCAAGTAAAATCCATGAATTTGAACGGTAGCCCTCAATATGGCTCACAGACACTCCGGCTTCGTCAAGCTTGTACTCGACCTCATCAGCAAGAGCCTTAACATGAGTGGAGCTTGTACCTGTGGCAATTACCATATAATCGGCCAGAACCGATATATCTTTTATTTCTATGACCTGTATATCTAAGCCCTTTTTGCTGTCAAGAGCCTTAGCTGTCAGTATCGCCTGTTCGTATGAATTCATTTTACCTTTCCTTTCGCCGGTCTGTTCAAGACAATTTCATTATAACACTCAAGTTCATCAATGTGAACGGCAAGTCCCCTGGAAGTTAAGCTTGAAAATGTAAAGCTAAGTCCGTAAAGCATTGCGTCCTCAAGAGAACGCCTTGATTTTTTACGCATTTTCACAATACCCTTGTAATTTCTCTCGTCAGATGTAAAATCTGCAACAAAAATTATTTTCTCAAGCAGACTCATACCTGCTCTGCCGGTTGTATGAAAACGGATAGCATTTAGTATATCCTCATCGTTTATTCCGAGATTATCTCTGACATAAACGCTTCCGCTTATTGAGTGCCAAAGCTTGGGGGCATTTTTTTGAATATCATCTAAGATTATACCACCGCTTGTAATAATTTGCAACTGTTCTTCCTTTGACATTTCCTTTGTAATATCGTGAAGTATTCCGGCAGTGGCAGCTTTCTGTTTATCTGCCCCATATATTTCAGCAAGTCGTTGGGCTTCCTTTGCAACATTAATGCAGTGATTATATCTTTGCTCGCCCATAAATGGTTTTATGATTTTCTTATATTCTGCAAAATAATTCAAAATATCACTTCCGGTACAAATTATTATTAATTATATATCTGTAAACATTCCTGCTAATCAATGGCAAAATCATATCAGGATTTTCGATATTGGCTCTGATATATGAAGAGCTGACCTGCAAAACCGGTTTTGGAAGAATTACGGCCTTTGCTCCCATAGGCTTTAGCCTGCTGTTATAAAACTCAAAAAGTTCACTATAGTCGGACAATTCTCTTGGAACAGCCGCTATTGTTGCTTTAGAAAAAATAACGCCGGGATTTTTCCATTTGTCGAGCGTTAAGAACATATCGGCACCAACAATTAAATAAAGCTCATCGTTAGGATATAGTTCTTTTAAAGAAGTAAGCGTTTCAAAAGAATAGCTCTTTCCCATTCTCTTTGTTTCAATATCGGAAACCTCAAAGCCATCATACTCAGAAACAGCGATTTTGCACATATTAATTCGGTGGAATGAATCAACCAGCCCCTCAGCGGATTTATGCGGCGGAGTATAGGTGGGAATTAAGATTACCTTTTCAAGACCAAGCTCAGATTTACAATAATCGGCAAGCATAATGTGTCCGTTATGAATGGGATTAAATGTTCCTCCAAGTATACCTATTTTACCCATCAGCGTTTATTACTCTTAGGAAGTATAATATTAGGTTCATCGGGGTTGGGCCTGTAAAGGACGA
>CALYYZ010000140.1 GCA_945607165.1 uncultured Ruminococcus sp.
GCTAATATATATGCTTATTGATGATATAATTATGCTGTTATTTTCAGTTAATGCCAAAATTATTTTGCACCGGTTGATTTTTATACCGTTCTGCCTTAACAGATCAGACAGAGTCTGCTCAAGATTTTTTTGAGTCTGAAAAACGACTGCATTACTGTAGGCTTGATCGGCAGTTGAGCTAAGCTCGTTTTTTATGTCGTATTCAGGTATAGAGCCTTTAAGCTCGGAAATCACACTGCTTACGGGGGAAATCATTGAGCAAATAACAAAAGCACCCATAATAAGGCTGACGAGCTTTTTTGTGCCCCCGTCGGAAACAATATTTGACAGAACAGAACAAATAAGCGCACAGGCGCAAACGCTTATCGCCGCACTCATAAGTCCGTTTATGATGAGCCACCACCCATCATTAGGATTATTGCCGTTGTGATTATGTATATCGACATAATGCAAAGCTGTATTGCAAGCAAAGTTGAAAATACAAATGAAATCGAATCAAGAAGTCTTGAACATTGAGAAAGTCCAAGGGCATCGGCGATTGATTTTCCCAACCACAGGGTTAATATCCACATTGCACATTGGAGGAGAATCGGCATAAATACTATTGCCACCGAAATAATTACAAAGACACCCGATCCCGCCTTCAGAAGTCCGACACTGCCCTGTACGGTTTTGTAGGCCTCTGACAAAGCGGAACCGACAATCGGTACAAAGGAGTTAAGCGTAAAGCGTATTGCTCTGGCAGATACATCGTCAACAGAAGTTGTAATCAACTGTTTTGCAGCGAGCACAGAAGTAAATATTGCCATTGCAAATCCGAGAATCCATTTTACGGTTTTTGAAATCATTGAAATAAAGCCTGAAAGATTCACGCCGTTTGAAACTCCTGATGAAATGCTTAGTCCGAGAAAAATATTGAGCAGGGGAATAATTACCCTTGAAGATACTAAGCCTACTCCCTGACCGGCAGCCATCATCATTGAATAATACGACGCACCCGAAGCAGCGTGCCCCGTCGACGCCATTATTACCGCTAAGATAGGAATATATGCAAGCATTAGGTTTGATGCTGTTGTAATTACATCTCCGGCGCAGGTAATTACCGACAAAGCCGGAATTGCCACTGCACAGGTAATGCAAAGTGAAGAGACGGTGTTTATTATTGACGATATTTCGTTTCCAAGTGTGTTTTTGCAGCTATATATAATAGAGCAAACAAGAAGCGAACCGGTGATATTAATCAGTCCCCTTACCGGAGACTGACCGGCAGAGCCGGCGAGTGATACAATTTCGTTTATTATACTGCCAAAGCTTATTTCGGACAAAGCTGCAGGATTTGTGCTGTCGGCTCCGATATTTTCCAGACTTTGCTTTGCGGAATCTGAAAGGATGTCATATACCGGAGACATATCATATATCATTTTGTTTTCCTCGGCATTTGCTGTCAGCACTGAGGAAACCATTAAAATCAGTACTGCAATAATTGAGATTAACAGCTTCTTTTTCACATCATTACCCCACAAAAGGTTTTTACCGTCCGCCGAAAATAGCTACTACGGTATTTAGTATTTCGGCATAAAGCGGAAGTGCAGCGGTCATTGCAAGAATTTTTCCTGAAAACAAGACAGCACCTGCAAGGGCCTGACAGCCTGCATCCTTGCAGGAATTGACCGCAAGCTCGGTTGTCAGGCAAATTCCGATTACCTTCAGAAGTATAGTAATATAGCTTGGATTTATACTTGATAATTCAGCTATCGAACTGATTGTGCCTACTATCCCGGAAACATTTGATAATACTGAAAGCAGGATTGCCGTTGACCCGCAAATCACCAGCATTACAGCAATTTCCCCGTTTTTTGGCCTAAGAGTAAGTGCAATGATTACAGTTACAACCGCAAGCACTGCTATAGAAATAATATTCATTTTAAAATCCGAACAACTGCTTTATTGTTGAAAACAACGAACTTATCTGAGTAATGATAAGCGTAAGCACAACAATAAGTCCCGCAAGCGAAGTCAGCATTGCCTGTTCTTCTCTGCCGCTTCTTATGAGAAGCTGTGACAGCACCGCAACTATTATTCCGACGGCGGCAATTTTGAAAATAAGCTCAACATCCATTTTTACCTCTTATATCATCATCAGGGCTATGACACTTCCCACGAAAAAGCCCATAGTTTTATACAGTTTTGATTTTTTGGAAATCTCCTCTTCAGCTGAACTCAGCTGTTTTACAAAAACCGATTTATACAGCTCAAGATGACTTAGCTGTCCCTGAGTATCGGTTTTACCCAGCTGTGAACCGAACTCAAGCATCAGCTCTCTGTCAACCTTGCTAAGCTGTTTCTTTGAGCAGGCAACAGCAACCCTGTGTTCCCACTGTTCTTCAAAGGGACTCCCGTCTTCCAAGTCATCGAGGCTCATAATTTCGAGCCCTGATGAATGTGCCGAAAGCCGAGTCAAGGTATAAATATCCGACGAATTATATCTTATATTGGTAGCCAATGCCGAAAGGAAAACAATAAAGCTTTTGAGAAAATCCCTGCGTGTATACAGCTTTTTTGACATTGAACAGCCTGCAAAAAAGCCCGTCACTGACAAAATCAGTGCGCCTGTGAGCTTAAGAAGCAAGCAGCTCACCCCCATTACATATTCTTACTGCCATACCGGGTTTATTTTTGTCTGAAAGGAACACCACCTTTGAAAAAGCCCCGAGCCGTATAAGACGGCACACTCCCTCCTTGCGGCGAAGCTCTTGCTCATTTACGGAATGTACGCTTGCAATAAGCGTTACCCCGCTGTTTATAGCTCTTTCAATGGCTTCAATATCTTCAGTTGAGCCAATCTCGTCGCAAACCATTACATCGGGAGCCATACTGCGTAGGGCTTGATTCATAGCTTCGCTCTTTATGTAGCAGTCGTAAACATCGCATAGACCGATGTCATTTTGAAACACTCCGAAGGAGGTTCCGGCAAACTCACCCCTCTCGTCAATCAGCGCAACATTTTTAGAATACGAGGTAGAGATTATTCTTGCCATATCACGAAGAACTGTTGTTTTGCCCGAACACGGCGCACCGCAAACGAGTACTCCTCCGTTGATGTTCCCTATGTTTTTCAGCAAGCCCTCGCTGCAGCCCTTATATTCCCGTGAGATTCTGATATTTATTGAAGAAATATCCCTGATATTAGTAATCTTGCCGTCATTTATCACCGCTGTTCCACAAACTCCTACCCTGTGACCTCCGTTCATTGTAACAAATCCGTTAATTATTTCATTTTGCCGAGAATACACCGAATAATTGCATATATTGTGAAATACATCGGCTATTTCGGGACGGCTGACGGTAAGCATAGGAGAATCAAGTAAGGTGCTTGTCAACCCACCACTTCCGGTAATATAATAGACAACACCCGGACACACTATGCACAGCGGACGGTTTACACGAAGACGGATTTCCTGAACCCGGTCTTCAAGCTCGTGCGAATGAAGTAAAAGTAATTTAGATAGATTTGACGGCAAGCACCTTATGGCTTGTATAAAACGGCTGTTTGAAACAGAATTGTTCATTTATCATTCCTCCAAAGGTTTGTACACTTAATATTATGTTGACAAGCATAAAAATATGACCTCAGCAGAAAACCGCTGAGGTCATTTTTGTTACTGTTAATTTTTTATCATTTCAAGCAGCTCCTGTTCGGAAATCACGGTGACTCCGAGCGACTGCGCCTTTGTGAGCTTACTGCCCGCTTCCTCTCCGGCAAGCAGATAGGTTGTCTTTTTTGAAACAGATGACGAGGTCTTTCCTCCGTTTGCTTCAATTAGTTTTGAAGCCTCGCTGCGCTTCATAGTAGGCAGAGTACCCGTCAGTACAAAGGTCATTCCGGCAAGCACTCCCCCATTTGAAAACGCTTCGGAGGGCTTCATCTTGACCCCGAGTGATTTAAGCTCAAAAATGAGCTGTTTGGTTCCCTCAAGCGAGAAATAGCTGTATAGACTTTGAGCCATTATTGAGCCAAAGCCTTCTATTGCTTCAAAATCTTCGGTCTTAGCCTGCATAATTTCATCGACAGTCCTGAATTTTGAACAAATGAGCTTTGCAGCCTTAAGTCCGATATTGCGTATTCCAAGAGCAAAAATCAGGCGGAAAAGCTCGTTATCCTTTGATTTTTCTATTGAAGAAATAAGATTGCTTGCTGATTTTTCAGCCATTCTTTCAAGCTGAGAAATCTGCTCGGCATTGAGCTTATATAGGTCGGCAGGTGATTTTACAAGCTTCTGATCAACAAGCTGTTCGAGAACCGCAGGTCCGAGACCGTCAATATCCATAGCATCTCTTGCTACAAAATGAATAAGGTGACGCATAAGCTGAGCAGGACAGTCTGTGTT
>CALYYZ010000141.1 GCA_945607165.1 uncultured Ruminococcus sp.
ATGGCGGATAAAAGTCAACTTGGCTCAATCGGCGGAGAAACTATAAAATTCACCAAGCTTTGCAAGCTGAAATGGGCTGAAAAGAAGGACAGCAATTATTATGTAGAGGGACAGGCGAGAGTTGAATGAGAATTGCAGGTAGCGAATATTTAAAGCTGTTTTCAAACAAAATATTTCTTATTTGCATCATTGCCTTTTTCTGCGCCGATTCTCTGTTTTTCGTAATGCTTCAATCCTCTGATTATGAAAATTCGGCAATTTCAAGTGATGTTGGGGCATATGAACAGCTTATTCGGGAATGTAACGACGCAGAGGATAAAAATGCGTTCTTTGAAAGTAAGAACACGGAGATACAGATTGCACAAATTCTTTTGCACAACGGAAATGCAGATGAATACAAGGAAAAATATCCAAAGCTGTATGACAATGCGGCAGGCTTGGACTTGAACGATGATGAGCTGTTCAACCGCTCGGTTATGCTAAGCAACATACAGGCTCAGCTCTCTCACATAGACAGCTATGAAGAGTTTATTTCCAATATGAAGTCGAGAGCCGAGCAACAGAGCAGCTTTTCCATTTTTGCAGAGCCGGACAGCTTTTCGTTCAGAAATATTGAAAAAACTCCCGTGGATTTTGCCGAGGTTAAAGGTGTTAAGCCCATTCTCGGCAACAACAAGGCGGTTGAAGCCGCAACCTCATATGAGGTTTCAAGCTATATTTTGCTGATTATCGTATTACTTGTCAATATTTTGATGTTCTCCGTTGAAAGAGAAAAGGGACTTTATATTCTTGTGCGGTCAACGGCAAAGGGCAGACTGTCAACAATAGCCTGCAAGCTCTTGGTTGTTTTGAGCGTTACGGCGGTTGTTAGTCTGCTGTTCTATGCGAGCAACATTATGACGGCAGGCACAGTCTACGGCTTTGGAGATTTGAGCCGCCCCGTGCAGTCGAGCGAGCTGTTTTTAAACTGCGCATTAAATGTTACAATGCTTGAATACCTGATTTTGTGGGTACTCGGCAAAACGCTTTTGCTCTGCTCTCTGTCAATGCTCACGGCATTTTTATTCGTGGTTATCAAGTCCTCCGCAAAGACCTATTTAATCTTGGCGGCGGCACTGATTTTTGAATTTTCCTGCTTCATTTTCATTGACGGTAGCTCTGTGTTGGCTTCGCTAAAATTTATAAATATTTTCTACCTTATCAGCGGCAACAATATTTTTGGCTGTTATCAGAATGTCAATATTTTTTCACAGCCGATTAACATAATCACCGTTTTCATCGGCTTAGCTGTGGCTCTCTCCGTTGTCGGAATTTTGGGAGCGGCATTGGCATTTTCAAGGCTGTCACAGCATAACGGCAAGCTCGTTTTGCTCGACAGGCTTATGTCACGGCTCGGACGGTTTAAGAAAATCAACGGAAGTGTGAGAATATACAGCGGCGAGGCTTACAAGCACTACAAAACCTCCTTCGCCCTCGTCGCAGTAATTATCCTCGTGGCTCTCGGCTTTGTCAGCTACAATGATGATTTGAGTATTATATTCAGAAGTCCTCAGGAAAGCGCCTATGACACCTATATGCAAACACTTGAGGGTGAGCTTGACGAGGAAAAGTATGATTTTATCGAGAGTGAAAGGGCTTATTTTGACGAGCTTACAAGAGAAGCCGAGGAGCTTTCAGCCGACAACACGATTTCGGTTGAGGAAAAAACGAACAGGCTCAATACCATTGATGGTATTTTAAGCATAAGAGGAATGGCATTTGAGGACATTTGCGCTCAGCTTGAATATGTTAATGAAAAGGCTGAGCTGACGGGCGAAAAGCCTGCACTTGTCAATGAAGTGGTGAACAAGCGGCTGACTATGGACACCTTTAGGGAGTGGGAGTATTTTGCTCTGCTCTTAGCCGTGGTTATCTTCTGTACCTCCAACATTTTGGCGATTGAATACAAGACCTCTATGGTTAACTTGATTTCGGCAAATAAGCACGGCAAAGCGAGGCTGTTGATTATAAAGCTCTTAACCGTCCTGATTACCACGGTGATTTCCTATATCTTAATCTATCTGCCGTATATGCTCAACTTTATCAAGACCTTCGGCACGGCATCATTTGATTTACCGCTTGCATATTCAAGAGATTTTTCGGCTCTGACAAGCGGCATAACCGTGGGCGGATATATTCTTGCTCTCGGCTTTGTTCATCTGCTTGCGGCAGTCGGCGCAACGGCTTTGGTCTATCTGCTCTCCTACATATTTAAAAATCAGTTTGTGACAATGATAATTTCAAGCGGCTTGCTCCTTATACCCTGCGTGGTGTTCATTGATAACAGCAAAATCCGTATGGTATCGGCATTTTCAAATAATGCTCAGACAGCCGTTATCGGCATAATCACCGCCGTTTGTCTGCTGATAATCGCAGTATCGGCTCTGATTATCTTTGTCCCCAAGCGCAAAAGTACGAAATTTATAATTTAAGTTTCAAGGCAAAAGAGGTTGTAAATATGGAATTAGCTTTAAATTGTATCAGCAAAACCTATAAAAAGGGCTCGGTAAAGGCGCTTGATAATTTCAGCGTTACCTTAACTCCGGGAGTATACGGCTTGCTCGGACCGAACGGAGCAGGCAAGTCCACGCTGATGAACATTATCACCGACAACCTCTGCGAGGACAACGGAGAAGTGCTTTTTGACGGCGAGAATATTAAAAAGCTCGGCAAAGACTACCGGGATGTTTTGGGATATATGCCACAGCAACAGGGCTTGTATGATGATTTCACGCTCAATAGATTTTTGTGGTATATGGCGGCTTTAAAGGGATTGAAGAAAAAAGAGGCAAAGGCAAAAATCACTTCACTTCTTGAAACGGTTAATCTGAAAGGCGCCGCACACAAAAAGCTCGGCTCGTTTTCGGGCGGTATGAAACAGAGAGCATTGATTGCACAGGCACTCTTAAACGATCCGAAAATTCTGATTCTCGATGAGCCGACAGCAGGACTTGATCCGAAAGAAAGAATAAGAATCCGAAATTTCATAAGCGAAATTGCGGAGGATAAAATAGTATTGATTTCAACGCATGTTGTGTCAGACATTGAGTTTATTGCTAAGGAAATTATACTTTTAAAAAGCGGTCAGCTCGTGTCGCATGATACCTGCAACAATCTTATCAAAGAGATTGAAAACAAGGTGTTTGAGATTGAAATCAATAAAGATGAATTGAAATGTTTTCAGGAAACTTATCGTGTTTCAAATCTCTTTCATGATGATGATAAAATCATTGTAAGAATAGTAACTGATATTCCGCCTGAAAATCATAAAATACAGTCGGTCAAACCGACTCTTGAAGATTTATATCTCTATGTGTTTGAAACAGGAAAGTAATATAATCTTAAGAACAAGTATATAATTTACAAATAAAAAAGGTCAAGTGCCTCGACACGCAATTCGTGCAGACAGTTTGTACTGACTGCAACCATTTATGTCCGAGCGCAACCGAGCAATTTTCTATAATATAAAAAAGCCGACAAGTTATAGCTTTTAATGCTATTACCTGTCGGCATTATTTTTTGCCCTTTTTGCGTTGAAAGCAGAAAGGGCAATTATGATTTTTAGAAACAGAAGTCCTCCAATCAATTCGAATTATAAAAAATTCAGATTGATTGGAGGAATACTAATGGACAAGCGTCCTAAAAGAAGAAAAGATAAGTACAATCCATATAAATTATCAATTGAAAACCAAAAATACTATGTTACATTTACGGATATAAACGGGAATATTCAGAAAGTAGAGGTGTCTAAGAAAATATTTGAGAGTTTCAATAGATTTGAACTTGATGATATTTCTCAAATGAATGAATACGACAGGCATTATGAACATTCCGAAATATACGAAAATGCATTAAACAGAAGAAATGTTTTTGATGTCCAATCGTTGGAGGAATACTTTGATAATGCTCAGGATGCGGAGAATCTGCATATGGCAATAAGCAAATTGCCCGATGTGCAAAAGCGCAGATTGAAAAAGTACTATTTTGAGGAGAAAACCTTTGAAGAAATAGCACTTGAAGAAGGATGTACATATCAATGTGTTCAAAGGTCTGTATATCGTGCATTGGCAAAAATAAAAAATATTTTAGAAAAATTATAAATTAGGGGTGTGTTTTAGCTTTTATGTGAGGAAACAGGTGAAAGGGTTAATTCTCTTTCGCCTGTTTTCTTTTTTCAGAGAACAGGCGTTGCTCTTTGAAAAATAAATATCAGCACATCAGATACCTTCCTTCTGCTGTTCGGTACGGACAAGCCACATGAGCGAACATATTATATATCTTCAGGACTCAGACATTGAAAGGCAAATTCAATGACGGCGATGACAGGCAGAGGGGATAATG
>CALYYZ010000142.1 GCA_945607165.1 uncultured Ruminococcus sp.
TGTAACAGAGCACATATTGCAAAGCTTTCCATACTGTCTGTTTCTTCGTCAAAATGCTTTTCAACCATTGTGTTGAAAACGCTCACAGAGTGCATTACAAGTCCGTTTTCACAGGCACAGTGGTATCGGCTGCTCGCCGGCGCAGTAAAAAAATCGGTGCGTTTGAGCCACTCAAGCAGTTCGTCTGCTCCCTGACGGGTAATATGTTCATTATATATAGCAATAAATTCCTCTTGGGCAGTCATAACAAAACCTCCTGTAAAAAAACAGGGCACCGCTTAGGGTGCCCTTTTGATGTAAAATTATGCCTCTGAATCGGCAACAGCTTCCTCAGCTGTTTCCTCAACGGCAGCCTCAGTTTCAACAGCAGCCTCTGCAGGAGCCTCCTCTGTTTCATCAGCAGGAGCAAGCAAAGCACGCATTGAAAGGCTTACACGCTTTTTGTCGAAGTCGATTGCAGTAATCTTTGCCTCAACAGTTTCGCCTACGCTAAGAACATCTGCGGGCTTTTCGATTCTCTTGTCGGCAATCTGAGAGATATGGATAAGACCGTCAATGCCGGGAATAACATTGGCGAACGCACCGAAGGTTGTGAGTCCGACTACAGTAGCCTTAACAACCGTTCCCTCGGGATAGTTGTTTTTAAGGATTTCCCATGGATTATCCTCTGCATTCTTAAAGCCGAGGGAAATTTTCTTTGTTTCCTCGTTAATATCCTTTACATATACATCAACTGTGTCGCCGACATTTACAACCTCGCTGGGATGCTTAATGTGAGTCCATGAAAGCTCGGAAATATGAATCATACCGAACACACCGCCGAGATCAACAAAAGCACCATAGCTTGTCAGGGACTTAACAACACCCTTATAGCGTTTTCCGATTTCGCAGGTCTTCCAGAATTCTTCACGCTGAGCTGCTCTCTGCTCCTTGAGAACACTTCTGATTGAGCCGATTGCTCTTCTGTTTCTGCCACGCTGTGAAACCTCGATAAGACGGAAATCAACTTCCTGACCTACAAGATCCTCAAGGCTCTCATCACGGGAAGCAGTTGCCTGTGAAGCAGGAATGAACACTCTCACGCTGTTATAGAAAACTATTACGCCGCCCTTAACAGCCTCGCTTACCTTAGCAGTAAGGATTTCCTGAGTATCAACCTTATCTTTAAGCTCGTCCCAGCCCTTTTGTGCGTCAACTCTGCGCTTTGAAAGCATTATTGTGCCTTCCTGATCGTTAGTCTTCATAATAAGAAGCTCAACCTCGTCGCCAACCTTAACTACATCCTCAGGCTTTGCATTGGGATCGCTTGAAAGCTCAGAAACAGGAATAAAGCCTGTCTGTTTTCTGCCGACATCAACCTGAACCTCATTGGGCGCAATACTGAGTACCGTACCCATTACCCTCTCATTTGTATTTAAGTTTTTGAGGGACTCTTCAAGCAACGCCTCAAAAGATTCTTCAATTTTTGTTTCACCGGATTTAATTTCACTCATTGTATCCAGTACCTCCTTTATTATCCTTGCCGGAGTTGATGCGCCGGCAGTTACGCCAATGTTGTTAGCAGCAGATACACGAGAAGCGTCAAGCTCGTCCGCAGTTTCAATTAACACCGTATTACTGCATTTCTTTTTACAGATTTCATACAGCTTGCCCGTGTTGGAGCTGTGCCTGTCGCCGATTATCACCATAAAATCGGAACGAGCCGCTAAAATATCCGCCTCGTTCTGTCTAACTGACGTAGCATTACATATTGTATCAAATATTTTTTGATTTGTACATAGGTTTTTAATCTTTTTTATACATTTTTTCCATTCTTTTGTATCAAAAGTAGTCTGCGCAACCACAAAAACCGATTTATAATTCTTATTAAGAATTATTGGCAGTAAATCATCTAATTCAGCCTCATTGTTAAAAGTAAAACAAGGAGCTTTGCAATGACCTATGATTCCGCAAACCTCGGGATGATCCTTATTGCCTGCCACTAAAACTGCGTCAGTATCGCTTTCAGCCTCTGATACAATTTTATGAATTTTTTTTACAAACGGACAGGTTGCGTCCCGATATTTAATTTTTTTATTTTTAAGCTCATCAATCACCAACCGAGCAACGCCGTGTGAACGAATAACAAGGGTTTCATCCTGAATCAGCTCATCGGGAGAGCTTACCGCACGGCAACCTCGTCTTTCAAGCTCACGCACCATTTCCATATTATGAATAATCGGTCCGAGCGTACAAACCCTTTCGCCGTTTTCAAGCAGCTCCTCAACCATATTGACAGCACGGCTCACTCCAAAGCAAAAACCTGCTGAATCAGCCTTTTTTATAGTCATGCAGATCCTGCTCCCTCATTTTTTTGATTTCGTCCATTATTATGTTTGAGGCATTTTTAAGTTCTCTTCTTCCGCCGTCCGGAGTAAGTCCGAGCTGCTGCGGAGTTAACGGCTCACCGAAGTGGATAACTCTTTTTGAAAACCTGTATTTTGGATTGCCTGTTATCGTGATACACGCAGGCACAACCGGCACCTGCATTTGCTGGGCAACAAGAGCACAGCCGCTGCGAGGTCTCATAAGCTCGCCTGTTTTGGAGCGACCGCCTTCGAGAAAAATGGTCATAATTTCTCCCTCTCTGATGAGATCCTCTCCTGTCTTAATTGCCTCTTTGTCGCCTGAACCCCTGTCAACCGGAAATGCTCCCAGCGAACGGATGAGCCAAGAGAAAAATCTGTTCTTGAAAAGGTCTGATTTTGCCATAAAGAACAGCCTTCTTTTCTTCTGACTAAGACCGAGCAAAACCGGATCGGAAAACGACAGATGATTGCAGGCGAGAATATATCCGCCCTTGTCGGGTATTGTATGATTGTTTATAGGCTTATATCTGTAAAACAATTTAAAAATCGGCGTACAGATAACCCTTCCGACCGCATATAGAACCTTTGACTGTCCCATTAAATTTTCTCCTTTATTACAGAAATAATCTTTTCAACCGACTGCTCAAAATCAAGCTCTGAGGTGTCAACAAGTATGCTGTCGTCAGCCGGTCTCAAGGGAGCTGTTTCTCTGTGGGAATCATTATAATCACGAGTGATCACATCCTGAAGTATATCCTCGTATTTTACATCCATTCCCTTTTCACACAGCTCCTTATACCTTCTGCCTGCACGAACCTCCGGTGATGCTGTAAGAAAAATTTTTACCTGCGCATCAGGAAGAACAACGGTGCCGATGTCTCTGCCGTCCATTATCACATTACGGCTTTTAGCCATATTGCGCTGAAGATCAAGCAAAAATGCTCTGACAACAGGAATTGCCGAAACCTTTGAAGCCATCATAGAGGCTTCTGGAGTTCTTATCAGTCCGGAAACATCCTCTCCGCTGAGCAGAACAACCTGCTCGCCCTCGTCATTAAAAGCAAGGTCAACGGTGACGCTGCTAAGAAGAGTTTTTATTTCATCGGCAGAGTCGGTATCAATTCCACCTCTTGTTGCGGCAAGGCCTATGGCACGGTAAAGTGCGCCTGTATCTACATAGATAAAATCAAGAGCCGCTGCGGCTCTTCTTGCTATTGTTGATTTTCCTGCTCCGGCAGGGCCGTCAAGTGCTACTGCAATCGACATTTGCTTCATCCTCTTTTATTTTGTAGTAGTTTTTATTTTCCCTCTCCAAGGATTTATTCGGCGGCAGACAAGCCGGCAAGCCGTCCTGTTGACCAGGCTATTTGCAGGTTAAAGCCACCGGTATAGGCGTCACAGTCGATAAGCTCGCCTGCGAAATATAAGCCTCTGATAATTTTGCTTTGCATAGTTTTGGGATCAATCTCGCTTGTTTTCACTCCGCCCGATGTTATTATCGCTTCCTCAATAGGGCGAAATCCGCTTAATTCAACCGAAAAGCATTTAAGCAGATGAACAAGCCTGCGCCTTTCCTCTTTTGTTATTGAATGACACTTTTTATCAAAGGGTACTCCCCATCGTTTTAATAAGGGTACAATTATCTTTTTTGGTAAAAGCTTTGAAAAGGAATTTGAAACATCACGATTGAGATTATCTCTGAAATCATTTTGGATTCTTTTATCAAGCTGTTGTTCGGACAGCGCCGGTTTCAAATCAATTTGCGCCGTATATTTTCCGTCTGAAATATCCCTGATATGAGAGCTAGCAGACAGTATAAGCGGACCGCTTAAACCGAAGTGCGTAAAAAGCATTTCGCCGAAGTCGGAAAACACTGACTTGCCGTTTTCGTTATTCACAATATTCAACGAAACATTCTTCAGAGAAAGTCCCTGCATAGACTTACAGTCGGTATTCTT
>CALYYZ010000143.1 GCA_945607165.1 uncultured Ruminococcus sp.
ATAATTATCTTCATAAATCAATCACTGCCACGAAACTTGTCAATGACAATACCGTGGCAGTTATTGTTGCTATGATAAATGTATGCTATAATTAAAGTAAATTTAACGTCGATATATAGGGAACGGATGCTGCGGACGGAAAATATATCGGAACAGAGGAGGAATTTTTATGACATCCAATAACATCCCGGGTGTAATGTTATGAGTGACACATTCTTTTTCGTTGTCGGCATTATTCTTGCCGGTATCGGTCTGCTTTTGCTTGCGGTAAAGGTGATGACCTACATAAAATGCACCGTTCCGATCCATGCAACCGTCGTAAAGCTGGAAAAAGAATATACCTTTTTCCGTGGCGTAGAGCATACCCATTACCGTCCGATTGTGGGGTATGTCGTTGACGGCAAAAGCTACACCGAAGAGGCATATTTTCGGACTTATCGAAAAACGAAATATCCGATTGATTCAGAAATGAAAATTTATTACAACCCGAAAAATCCTAAAGAAATGCGATTTGTCGGGCATCTGTTTCCGTTGCCTATAGGGCTTGTGTTGATTTTCGTTGGCGCTGTTTTGATTTGGTGCTGTTTTCTGTAAAATCTGAATAGTCTGTCTTTCCGCCACACCCCATCAATACAACTTTGTTTATCATTACATCACAACACACTGTTAAAATAACAAGAATTATATTATGAAAAGAATTATATTAATCATTATATCAGCGTTTATGATTTTTTCTGCGATGTTGCTTGTATCCTGCGGTCAGCCGGAAAAGGATAAAACGCACGATGAAATCTTCAAAGAGATAACCGATTTAAACAGAGCAAATAACGAAAAGCGCCTGACATTCCTGTCCTCGGATATATATGCCGAGGCGTATGCCTATTTGGGCAACACATTGGAAGGGCTCCTGCCCGAGAGTGAATATGAGATAACGCTGGAGCCCGGTTCGTTGCTGGGCGACGATCTCAGCGTATTTGCGGATTTTGCGGATAACAGCGAAACAAGGCTTCAATTCTTTTCGGAAGCGAAGGTATACATAAAAGTCGATTTCTGGTCTTACGGCTGGGAGGCGAAGGACTTCGCCGAAAAGCTGATGACTTATCAGATCAGCGGCGAGCTCGCGGCCGACGAATTCGGCAAGGATGTTTTTGAAATGGATGCGGTATCGGGGGAGGCTACCTTCTCGCCGATGCCGGGAGTATAAACACTAATCAAATATAGACAAAATATTCAGCGGAGGTAATATCAATGGCAAAATTCTGTTTTAAATGCGGAAATCCCATAGAAGAGGGAAATGCGTTCTGTCATAACTGCGGCGCGAAACTCGACTCTCCGGCGAGCGTTCAGCCTGAACAGACTCGTACACAGTTCTACGGTGACTCTTATAATCAACCCCCACAGCAGGAATACATACACTATCAGCAGCCGGCTCAGCCCTATCCTCAATACGGTAATCAGAAGCCACCAAAAAAGAATAACACGGCTCTTATCATCTCTATCGTTGTCGCCGGAGTTGTAGTGATAGCGGCTATAGTTGTATTTTTAATCTTTTTCTTACCTAAGTTCCGGCAAGGCGGAAACAATCCACCGATTGCGACAACCTCTGTATCGGAGCAAGTAACCGAAGCTCCTACCGAAGAACCCACCGAAAAATCAACCGAAAAGCCTACCGAAAAACCAACCGAAAAGCCCACCCAAAAGCCAACCCAAAAGCCTACTCAAAAGCCTACTCAAAAGCCCGCAGCCGATCTGCCCTACACCAACAGCCTTGGTAAGATAGGAGACCATGATTTTGCTTGGATATCCGACGCTATGAGCGGAAACCTTGACGGCGACTTTCTCAGCAAAGACGAGCTTCTCGGAAAGTGGAAAGGCGAATTCATATTTGACGGCATATGGGAACTTGTCTATGTCACAATAGATACTGACGGCACGGTTACCGTACAGCCGTATAAGATCAACTACGGCGACGGCTGGGAGGACGAGTCGGGCGATCCGTCCTACGATTTCAGCGGTTCCTTCGACATCAACCGGGTATACGGCGATGGCGGCTACGGAAAAATCGATTTATATGAATTCATCGAATCCGGCGGAACCCAGTACGGAATAGGCGAATTAAAAACAACCAGCGGCAATAAGGCAGAAGTGTATCTTGTAAGGCCATAAAGCAACAGGAGTTTAAAAATGTCAAAGTTTTGTTTTAAATGCGGTGCGTAGCTGAAGGCAACATCAAAATTCTGTCCCGCCTGCGGCAAGCCTGTCGTTGACAGACAGGCAGAAACGGCTGTATAGACTGTAAAACACGACACCGAAGTCACGAAAGCGAAAGAACAAATTAACCGGGGCATAAAAACCATAGCGCAAACAGTCGAAAGAACAATGTTCTCGGCTCGGTTAGAATGCTTCAGATTCCCGAGACTGTTATTTTGAAAGGCTTTAAAAATTTGCTTTCATCGTTTAAGAACTTCTTTAAAACACCAAAATCATTTATCCCCACTCCGGCAATTTCGGCAGTATGGCTGATTCTCTATATTCTCAAGGCATGTAATATTAGCCTGCCGCTGTCTCAGTTCATCAATACTATCACATTATACGGTGTAGGAATGAGTACCAATCCTCTGTATTTTATTGGAAGATTGGTCGGCAAGGGAGTATTCGCAAGCGCAATTATTTCGCTTGTGTATACATTAAATTGAAAACGGTCTGTAACCAAAAGGATTTATGTTATCTATACATTCATCTTTGTCACCATTTACATAAATCCGAAAAAAATTCCAATGTATCTCTTGGCTTTACACGATAATAATATTACAATATAACGAACAACTTTCCCTCTTGCTTTTGAAGGAGGGATTATTTTTATTAATTTTATGTGTAGTAACATTAAAAACTTTTTCTCCTTAAATTGCATATAATTATACAATTTTTTCCGTTTTTATCCCTATAAGTGAGGAACGGTTATATCATTTCCTCATATCGCGAAAGAAAGGAGAAAGTAAATATGATACTGAAGGAAATATCAATACATAGTTTTTGCGATAATTATAAGCGTGAAAAAATCACGCAGTACGAATACAATGTCGGCAGCTTTGCGTTTGAATTGTATGACAGCAAGGAAAACCCGGTTAATATATCCGAATGTATATCAGCGGTTTACTACGGTACAAAAGCTGACGGAACCTTAATCGGAAACGAGTGCGAAATTGCCGATAACAAGGTGATAATTACACCTACCTTACAAATGACAGCCTGCGCAGGCTTACTTAAGGGAATTATCGAATGTCAGTTTAAAAACGGCAACATACGATTTTACGGCATTGATTTTGAAATCCAGCCTGCTCCCGTAAAGTCTGAAATTGCAAGCACAGACGAATTTACTGTTTTTGACAGAACACTTGCAGAAGTCAGAGAACTGCTTGTAAAGGCAGAAAACGGAGAATTTAACGGTACAGACGGTATTGACGGTCAGGACGGTATCGGAATAACAAATTCCGAAATCAATACTTCAGGCGAACTGATACTTACCTATTCAGACGGCACATCTGCAAATCTCGGCACAGTTGTAGGTTCTGACATATCAAACGAGGTCGAGGATATCAAAGCCTACATAGGCTACACCGACAGCGATATTCTCGGTTTGCAGGTTGATTTTGAGAATAAAACCTTTACCCGTCTTGCAGGTGCAGCAGGACTTACGGCTGGCTCAGACTTTGACCGATTTGCGATGTACGGCGTAAGAAAACGCTGTAATGTTTCGGACGACGGAACAATTACAGCATACTACGGCGATGAAGGCTTTGCCGAGGACGGCTCAAACGGTCAGGTTATGGTATTTCAGCCGAAATTCTATTACAAGGTTGTACCACTGAAATTAGAGCCGATTGTAGGCGGCATAGGCTATCACCAGCGCAAGACAAACTTTTACATCAGTGCAACACCAAAGTCAGGCTTTAAGCTTCACCCTGCGTTTTATGATGAAAACGGCAACGAGATTGACTACATCTTGTATTCAGCTTATGAGGGCAGTATGTACGATGTTTCAGCCGCTGAATATGTAAATGACGGAACGAACACAGATACAGCCATTGAAACGGGTGATTTACTTTGTTCGGTTGCAGGCGTCAAGCCTATTTCTGGACTATATAAAAACTTAACCAAAGCAAATCTTGAGTTAATGGCGCAAAACAGGAATTCAGGCTGGCATCTTGAAACTATAAAGGCTACTTCGGCAAACCAGCTGTTAATGATGATTGAGCTTGGAACGATGAACACACAGACTGCTGTCGGT
>CALYYZ010000144.1 GCA_945607165.1 uncultured Ruminococcus sp.
ATTTGCTTTTTTTCGGCTTTTTCTCATAATTTTTTTCAAGGCTTCTGACTGCGTTATTTGCGTTATTCTCAGCAGTAAGCTTTCCACCGCAAAACGCACAAAACCTTGAATCTCCCGTATTTTCCTTTCCGCAGCTCGGACATTTCATAGCTATCTCTCCTAAATCTATGTTACGGTTGTACAGCTTTTTTACTGTATGAAATAATTATACGATTCTGCGAGCTAAATTACAATACGGTTCGGTGAATTTGTACATAAAGTATGCAAAAAGACGAAAAAAGCCTCGGAAAACCGAGGCAATTTTGGGTGAATAAAGCGTTATCAATTTTTAGGGAAACACTGATTAAATCGTTTGTACAAACAGCTGTCAGCGTGATTTGTTCAGTGTTTCCTTAGTTCTTTTCTTTCCAAAAAGGAAGCCGAGGTGTTTGTTGCAGAATAAAATGACAGGATACATAACAGCCATAACAAATACCAACAGCAGTAGCTCTGTAAGGGGATGATACAGGTAGCTGCGCAGACCCAAAATTTGGAAGCCTGCCGGAATAATAAATCTACACAGGTAGTAGTGAAGGCATAGTATTACAATCGAGTTTTTGCCGTAGAAACAAAGTATCCTGACTTTTTGTAAAAGTCGGGCAAAAAGCAACACCGAAACAATGCCCAGTATTGCACAGGTGTAGTAAAAAAATCTGTTTTTCAGTGACAGTGACTGCATACTTACCATTCCGTTTACCGATGATAAAAAGTACACTGCTACGGCGAAAATCAAACCCACAGCAAAAAGAATAATGTTTCTTTCACGAGGTCTGAACCTTAATGCATAATCCTCAAAGAGCGTTATCAAGGCATTTTTAGAAAGATAGCCCAAAATCAGAAATACCGAAACTGCAAAAAAGTAATTAAGGCAGAACGGCAGCTTAATAATCTCAATCGCACTCAGCGGCATAAACAGCACCGCACAGGCAGCCGGCACTATTTTCGGAAGCTTCACAAGAAAATAAAAATAGATCTCTACAAAAAACAGAGCACACATAAACCAGATAGGAGCATTTAGCAAATATTCACTCAAATTTAGGTCATATCCGATTAAATGCTGAAAGAATAACGAGATTATTTCTCCGATTTTTGAAAACGAAAAACCATTCTTTAATATATTTATTGCAAGGCCTGACAAGCAGTCAAAAATTAAGAATAGTATGTAGGGAAGATAAAGGGCACGAAGTCTTTTTAAGAAGAATGTTTTAAACGAATGATTATTGTTAAAAACAAATCCGGACAGAAAGAAAAACAGAGGCATATGAAAGGAAAACATAAAAATCCTGTTCGGATCACCGTTTGTTGTAAGATGTGAGAACACAACAAGGATAATTCCGATTCCCTTTGCCGCATCTATCCAGTCTATTCTTCTGTTGTTTGGGCTGTCAAGTCGTTTCTTGGCAATGCTCATATTATCCTCCGTGTAAAGCTTTTGAAAGCGGGTTTATTTGTAAAGTATGACGAAAAATCTGACTGCACAATATGCACAAAAGCTTTAATCAGTGTTGCCTTAGGATTTAATTTTTACAAAAAGCTCCTTAAGTGGCGAGGAAACAAGATCGCATATTTTTTTAATCAGAATCGGTACGAATATTCCCCCTGCGAGATAAAGAATTGCGTATTGATACAATCCTTTCGGAAGATAATAATACCAGATGCTTGTTTGCATTAATTGAAGATTGAAGTCCGAACACAGCGGTGTAAGCAGGCTCACCAAATAAAACAGCCACTTTACGCTCATATATCCCAGCATCTGATGAATCATTATGCTGTATGTGTTGTCGGCAATAAGTCTAATGAATTTCCAATTCTTAATTATAGGAGTAAGAAGCTTTGAGACTCTGAGCCAGAACGCAATACCGGTTAAGGCAGTCAGATACGGAACAACACAGCCGTTTGCAAAGCCCGATGACTTTGACGGAATATACTCAAGATTTTGAAAGAAGGTCAGAAGCAGGAGCTGAACGGCAAATATTATTGCAAAATAAGCAATACTGTTGAGGTTGTCACGAGCCTCAAGCTTTGCCTTGTATAAGCGTCCGAGCTGGAAACAGGGCAGGAAAAACATTGCTCTGAGCAAAAGCAGAGAAACACCCTTAATGCCAGTGGCGGCATTATCTATTGAGATTTGAATACCCACAATGCCTATAACGGCATAAATGACCATAATCAGCCATTCGTTGTCAAGCTTAATAAGACCGAGCAGCTTTCTGAATAGGACATTGAACACGCAAACCAAAAACAGCGGGTAAACGAACCACGAACCGAGATTATATATAAACGCTTCTCCGTCTACAAACGGCATTAAAAACAGATTGTATGGATTTACCTCGGCGCCGATTGTATAGCCGAAATTGCCCATAAAAATAATGAATACACCGTAGACAATGTTCCACAGATAGGCGGGAATAACCAGCCGTTTTGTGCGCTTCCATATGTATTTTATGCTGTGCTCTTCATATTTCGGCTTATAAAAGTATCCCGAAATGAAAACCAGCAGAGCTAAGTTAAACGAATATGTAGGAAACCACTCATACGCAAGCGAGATTCCGCCGTGATAGCAGTGACCTGCAACAATAATTATAATTCCGATTGCAGACAACAGCTTGAACTGCAAATTAATTCCATCCGATCCGGACAATTTTGGTGCATTTTTCGTTTTTTTCATTTTTAATTCCTCTTTTATCACATTGATTTAAATTGATTTAATCAGTGTTTCCTTAGCTTACCTATAAATCAAAATTTATAATATAATTTCCGTTTTAAAGAATTGCTCCTGAAACTTTACCTGCTGTGCTATTTCTTCTTTGCCAAAAGACATATTTTCAGGGCAGACCACCCATTTGTCCTCTGAATCATCAAGCCGATGAATAATTGCAATGATTTTTCCCCTGAATTTTTCAACCGGTTTATCAACACCAAGAATATATGCGTCTTGTTCTTCACCGTCAGGAGCAATAACACCCTCAATGCAGCCATAGTTTATCGGATAAAATATATCTTTATGCTCAGGATGAAAACTACCCATAGGTCGGTCAACAGTTACAGTAACAACAGCACCTATCATTAACAGCACTTCCTTCAATTACTGTTTATATATAAAAATTATATCATACAATAATTTCCGTGTCTACAAAAAGAGGCTATATCTTTTCTCATCAAACGCAAAAACAAGCGAAAGCTTGATGCACTATCGCTTGTTTATCTTCAATTTCTCTTTTTTCGGGTTTACCCCAACTATTGACAAAGCTATATGACTATGGTAATATAATATTGTAAAGGAATGGTTTTAGCTGTTCCGCTATTCAAAACTAATTATTTTTTATAACCGTTCTGTAGTGCGATTACAGGGCGGTTATTTCTTTTTTATGTATTTTATCACTTCTGCGAGTGCTACTAACAAAATGATTAGTAATACCGTTTCCGTCAAATACATCACCCCCTTTCGCAAGGGAGCTGAAACAGCCGCCGCCATTCCTTTACGACACAAGTATAGCATATTCGCTGTATTCTTGCAATATTTTCAAATCGCCCAAAAAAAACCATACACACATTCTATTGACAACAGAGCGTGCGTATGATAATATAATATTGTAAAGGAACGGTTTTAGCTGTTCCGCATTAGTGATTAATTTTATAGATTAACCGCCTTGTAGTTGCGTTACAGGGCGGTTATTTCTTTATATTCTTAATTACTTCAATAAAAGCAACTAAAACGATAGCATATGTAAGTAAAAACATAATGTCAGTCATTTTTGAATATCCCCCCTTTACAAGGGAGCTGAAACAGCCGCCGCCATTCCTTTACGACAACAGTATATCATATCTGCGATTATCTTGCAATAATTGAAAAAGTTAAAAATGCTTGTCGTATTTCTCTATAAATTAATCGGCTTTATTCGGTTGATATTATCCTGCCGATGTGGTAGGATAATAATGTAAAGGAACGGTTTTAGCTGTTCCGCACTTAAAGCAAATTTATATTTTTAAACCGCTCTGTTGGCAGACAGGGCGGTTATTTCTATTAACGCAGACCTTCAAGTCCGTTCACCGGCTTGCTTGTAATAAAAAACAGGTAATGCTTGCGCATTACCTGTTGGTGCCGGTGACCTATGAACTAAAAGGAGTAGGTGCCTACCACGATTAGTTGGGCGTGAGAAAGCAGAAAGAATCATCAATCCCCGTCTGCTAAAAACAGTCCACCGGACTGTTTTATTAACGCAGAC
>CALYYZ010000145.1 GCA_945607165.1 uncultured Ruminococcus sp.
CTGTTCCGTTTGCGGCTTTCAAATCTTCACCAGCGTAAAGTCCGAATGAAACATTGAGGATTTCGTCATTGTTTCCGATATTGAATTTCTCGTCCTGTTCAAGAATTTTTGTAAGGTCGATTTCAGCCTTTTGCCTGTCGTTTGAAAATGATGTTGATGTGTTGGTCACCTTTTCGTTCTGTCCGGCATAGGTGAGTTCGATATGATTTACAGTACTGTTCAGAACAAATCCGTAAGGAGCTGTTTTTTCAACAACACGGTATTTGCCGAGGTAAAGCTGTTTGCTTGTAGCTGTGCCTTTCGTGTTTGTTTTCAGAGTTGCGACAAGCTCGTCTTTCTTTACTCTTACTGTTCCGTCAGGGGTTGTAATGTCCTCATCTGCATAAATTTCAAACACAGCACCCGACAAACCGTTTACAGAATATTCAGGCTGATAGATAGTCGGAAGTGTAACATCATTTCCGTTTTCATCAGTATATCCGCCGCCGACTGCAATTACATTCGAGAAAATTTCGCCTGTTTTTTCTACGGTAATTGTGCCTTTCTGCGGAGTATTTTTCTTCTCGGCTTTTACGATTGTAACGCCGTTTTCAGCCCTTGTGTTTTCTGCTGTAATATCAAAATATACAGGCGTACTGTCAAGGATATATCCGTATGGAGCCTGCACTTCAACGACTGAATAACCCTTGCCGTAGGGCAGAGTTTCAGGTGTAATGAGGTAACCCTCGCTGTTCGTGTAGAATGTGTCAATCTCTGTAACAGTCGGATAGGTGTACTTCATTGTTATCTTGTTTCCATTGGGATCATAAATCTGAAAGCCTGCGCCTGCATACGGAATCTGCTTTCCTGTTTCGCTGTCAACCTTTACTATCTTTACATAGCTTTCAAGGCTTGCATTGTTGATGAGGTACTTGTAACACTTATTATTTTCAGAAATAAACACATCAAAATCAGCAATGAATTCCGTTCCATTCCAGCCTTTGGTCTGATGAACGGTGTATGTTCCGTAGGGCAAATTCTTGGTTTCTGCAAAGCCGTATTCATCACATACAAGAGTATCTCTTTCAGTTTCCTTTGCTTTTGCATAGCTTCCTGCCGATTTCAAATACACCTGAAATTCTGCACCTTTTTCGGGAGTTTCTATTTTTGTACTGCCGTCATCGGTGTGCTTTATTATGGAGATTTTCCCCTTTAGAATATCCTCGGTTACGCCCATTGAAATGCTGTTGTTTTCAATGGTGTATTTCTTTGATTCTGCACCGATTCGGTATTCGGTTTCGTCAAGCAGATAACCCTCACTCGGCTCAATTTCTTTCAGAGTCCAGTTGTCTCCGCAAACATAATAGGAGGTTGTAAAACTGCCGTTCTTATCTGTGGTGTACTTGTCAACAAGCTTGCCGTTGTTGTAGATTCCGTATATTGCGCCTGCAAGTGTTGCATCACCCTGTGCAGACTTTGTTTCAGCGTCTGTTTTGGTAACAGTCAGATTCCACTTTTTAAGCACATTTTCAAAACTTCTCTGCGTTACCTTGTTCCACTCAATCGGTGCTGTCTGTGCTTTCGGAACAACATATCTTTCGGCAGTATTGACTTCTTCAAGTGTATATGGCTTGTTACCGCTAACGAGGACATCCTTAAAAGTAGCAACACCGTCAGCGTTGGTTATTGCATACAAATCCACTTTTGCACCGCTTAAAGATGTGCCGTAAAGGTGGAATTTTACGCCCTCGTTGAAATTATCCTCACTGGTTTTTACTACCTCAAGACTGCCTTTTTTGAGAATATTCTCAAAGGTAACGGTTGCAGTTTTACCGCTTTCCACCTTAACAGTCTGCGATTTCTGCGTTTCGTACTTGCTGTCTGTAATTTCGGTAACGGTGTAACTTCCGGGAACAAGGTCGGTTAATGTGAAAGTACCGTTTTCGTCTGTAGTAGCAGTTTTGTTGTAATCAGTACCTGTTACCTTGAATTTTATGCCTTTGACAACTCCGTCCTCCGAAGTCTTTTTAAGTTTCAAATTACCTGCATTGGTTTTAACTTTGAAATATGCCCTTATCGGGTCAGCGTCATTTTCAACGCCTGTGATTACATCCTGCAAAGTTGCGTCACCGTATGGAACAAGAGTTGTATTTCCTACGCTCGGCATCGACTTTGCAGAGTTGAATGTTACTGCATCGTTGACGGGATTTGAGGAGGTGAGTGTGAGCTTGTTGCCGGATTTTGAAACGGAAATTCCGCTTGTGGTTTTGAAATTGAAATCCGAAAGAATATTGTTGCTGTCAGTAAGGGTTAAAGTGTACTTTCCTTCTGAATACTTCATCTCATAGGTTTCAGCCTTTGATGCAATTGCACTTGCGAAACTCGGAACAGTTGAGTAATTTGCAAGGCTTTTTGAAATTGCATTGTATACTGACTTAACTCCGGGATTTGCTCCGTCCGCACAAATGCCGTCAATGAACTTTGTGTTTGTGCATTTATAGCCCTCGCTTGTAGAACGGCAACCTGAAACAAACTCCCATACAATCAGCTGAGTTGCCACCCATTTCTGATCCTCTGTTCCGCTCAAGTTTTTCCCCGAACCGGGTTTGCCGTAGAGCAGAGCAAGATTGATTGCTTTCTGTTTTGCAGAGCCTAAATTTTTCCAAACGGTTGAGGCACTTTCTGTCAGCGTATTGCCCGAGTAGAGCGTGTGACCGGGTTCAATGCAGTAGGCTTCTTTTCCGTCTGCAAAAATCTTGCACAGTTCCTCACCGGGAGTGCCGACTGTGTAGCCGTTACTGACTGTTGTCTGCTGAAATTTAATTATGTTTCCTGCGCTGTCATAACAATAATCGAAAGTGATTGTCACCTTATCACCGCTTGCCGCACTTACGGGGAGAGTGAACATTGTTCCGAATATTACGGCAACCGCAAGTAAAAGTGCCGTTATTCTTGTGAATTTTTTGTTTTTGATTAAGTTCGTCATTTTAAAATTCCTTTCATAAAAAATATGGGGCAAGATTTTACCCTTGCCCCGATTGATGTCTTATTCAGTTTTAAATACAATCATAATTTCATCGCCTGCCCTTCACCATAATCTTCATCTATATCATCAGACTGCTCACTGCCGTCTGTGATATTTACATACTCGCCGATAATGTTCAGTGCTTCACAGTAACTGCCCGAACTCGTAACACGACTGCACATTTCCTTTGCTTCGTCAGCCATACCGTTTTGCTTGAGTGTGTGGCTTGCAATTCCCATCAGATTGAATATATTGGAATCACAGCCTATTAATGCACAGTCAGGTTTTACCTTTTCTGCTTTGTTCTGCTCAGCTTCAAAACCGCCGAGCCTGTTGTCCACATAATCGGACAGCCACATTCCTGCAAAGGCTGTATATGACTGCAACCGCCACATTGCAAGCTTGCCGATATCAAGGTGGACATCTTCAAAGGGATAGAGAATACAGGTTACGCCGTCACTCTTGAACACAGAAACATTCTCAAACTTTGTATCGTCAAGAAGTATTCCCTTGTCCGTGAGCATTTTATTGATGCCGTCCACCCATTCTTGTGTTTCACCTCCGCATCCCTGCAAGATGAGTCCTTCCTTGCCGTTCATACGGCGGAGGTCTGTTAGAGTTATTTGGTTTATTTTCATTGGAATCATTCCTTTCAAAAAAATAACAGCACCCGATTAAGAGTGCTGTCTATACTTTACTTAGCAGTAAACTACATATATTTTGTTATTGTCTGCAATTACATTGAATGATAAGTCGCTTGGAGTTATGCCACTGCTTTGGTAGTAGTAGGCTACATACTCAACATCGCCGTAGCAATCTGCCGTCAGGCTTTGTGTATCATCATAATATGATGCGTTTGTGGGTGAGAACCAGCTTGCGTTGCTTGTATTCAGCGAGGAATCGTATTTCATTCCAAGCTGCAGACCGTAGGCTATGCAGGCACTCACCGCATACTGAACATCGACCGTTTTTGCCTTTGTAGTCGGTTGTGTCGGTTTTTGCGTTGGCTTTTGCGTTGGTTTTTGCGTTGGCTTTTCTGTAGGCTTCTGCACAGGCTTTTGAGTAGAATTTTCAGTTTCTTTTTTAACAGTTGATTCTGATTTAGACTGATTACTATTCACAGTATTTCTGCTGTTGTTCTGAACTTCGGCTTGTGTTTTCTGAATCGGATCCGTTGCTGAAACAACCGCCGAATTTTGCCCACTGTCGGCTTTTTCTTCGGTTTTGGTATTCTGTCCCGAAG
>CALYYZ010000146.1 GCA_945607165.1 uncultured Ruminococcus sp.
ACAGATTCGTTTCTTTTCTGATATCTACATACGGTATTCCCCATTTTTCAAGCGCAGATATAATACCGTTCCAAACCAATTCCTGTTTTGCAGCATTTTCACCAAATTTTCTGTGACCTAAAACGAATAGTTTTTTGGATTCAAAATAATTCGTAACAAGGTATTCGCATATACCTTCAACAGCACCGATTACGGTTGTTGTGTCATAGTCATTAAAATAACCTGTGGTTAATTCGCCCAGCGGTACACTATTAAAAACATCATTAAATCCGCCCTCAAGCAGGATGTAATCATATGTGCCGGTCATAGCGGTTACTCGCTCATATATACTGTTCGCTCTGTTGTTCCCCATAGCAAGATTTGTTCCCCCGACAGCCTTCTTAACAAGCGTCATTGTGTATTTTTCGGCAATCATATCGGCATAGCTTTTTTTGCTGTTCCCATAACCCTCGGCTACGCTGTCACCGTCTGCATACATTGTCTTGCCGACAAGGGGATTTGCGGTGTTTTTTTCAAGCTCGGCAATTTTCACCTTGACCGGGATTTTTTCGGTGTAACGCTTCTGAACGGAAATTGTGGTAGTTTGAGGTCTGTTATTGAACGCTATGCCCTTAGCACCCGATATAACTGTTATCACTGCGGCGGTTGCCGTTTTTGAGCCTGACGGATAATAGTAATTTTCATCGTATCCGATGAACTTGCCCTCACCGTCATAGAAAACAGCAAGCGGAGCGTAGAAGCCGTAGGTTGCAGTCACCTTGAACTCATCTCCCTCTTCACAGGGGATAATCTCGGTATGCTCAAAGGTTGAGTGCTCGGTCCGAATGCCTGCGTTGCTGATATATCCCGACTGCATTTCGCCAAGCTGAATCTCGGAAAATACGGTATCTCCGTCAAAAAGCACCTCGGATTTATCAGCCTTTCTTCTGATGTCGGTTTCGTCAAGAGCCTTAATATTTTCCTCTGAACGACAGAGAAGCTCATATGCCTCCTCCCTGAGTCTGAGATTTTCGCTGTTTGGGCTTGCATACTGTCTGTCCTCAACCGGTATGCTCTCATCGGCAAACATTCTTACTATCTGAGTTTGAAACACCGTCCCCTCGCTGTTTCTGCCCTCTATCTGTAGCTCGAAAATGCCATGAGCAAAAATATCGTCCTTGCTCACGAGCCACTCAATTAAAGTGTTGCCGTCCTCGCAGGATACCGAGGTAGGAGTAACCGAATTTACGCTTCCGTCGCAAAACCTGAGATGAAGCGTATACCTGAAGCTTTCATCGCAAAAGTTCTCAATCAAGAAATACTCTGTGTGTGAATTGTTATCGCCTGTGATTCCTACACTGATTAGTCCATCACAGTCAATGGTTTTTTCTTTTTGAAATTTAATCATTATTACACCTCCATCTAAGGAGATAAAAAAAAGAAAAATGCATAACGGTATGCATTTTTCCGAAAAAAATATTTATTTTGCTGAAATATCGGCTGAAAGCCGCAAAGCAGCTTCAGGGTGTGAATATACAGAGTAGCTTCACAAATTAGTCCTTGCTGTTCATAAGCTCCTCAACAGAGGAAAATCTGTTTTCAAATTCGGGCATAGAAATACTGCGTCTTGCCTCAATATCAACACACCTGAAATTTTCTTTGACTGCGTACTCGGCAAGCTCCTCACGGCTGCAAAACAAAGCTCGGTAAATTATCATCTCGTCAATTTTGGGAAGTCTGCCGTGCTTCTTTTTGAAAACCTCGGCATAGGTTCTTGCGCTTTCAATAAAATGCTTTTTGTTGGAGTTAAAATGCTCCTCAAGCGTTTGAATCTTTTTTGCGGGATTGCCTGCATAAACGCTGTTGCTTTCAACCTTGCCCGAAACCACGCTGCCCGCACCGATAATAACATTGTCGCCGATTTGCGCACCCATAAGCACAGTTGCGTTCATTCCGAAAAACACATTGTTTCCGATAACGGTGTACCTTTGCTTTCTGGGCATTGAGTGAAAGGCATTGCCCAAAACAGAAAAGCTGTAGTCGTGGGCAAGAATTTTGATTCCCGTTGTAAACTGAACATTTGAGCCTATTTTTATAAAGCCTGCGTTTGCCTCGTCAACAAAAGCGTTTATCGGTGAGTAAAACAACACCTCGTCGCCAATCTGCGCTCCCTTATTTCTCAGATGCGCCACAAGTGCCTCGGAGGAATACGAGTGAGGATACATCAGCTTTTTTATAATTTTTCCAAACATAAGATCACTTCCTCTTAAGTAAGCGTTTTACAGTAGTTTTCGCCCTGCGCATAGCCTTGTATTTTAAGCTGCGGCGGGCATATTTTTTGCAAACATATTCAAAGCCCTTGTCAGCGTATTCACATTGGAAGCACTCATAAGCGTCGGGCTTTTTTGTGGGCGCCTTCAGGTTCGGCTGAAGAGCCTTTTCAAGCTCAACCTCAACCTCAGAAAGCCTTGAATTAATCTGCGAGAAAAGCTTTTCGCCCTTCTCGCTGTTTATCATAACGAGAGAAACTCCCTTTTTATCGTCAAATCCGCCTATCGCCCGGCTCGCCCAAAAATCGCCCAGGGTAATGTCGCCCGTGCGGTCGGTATTTGCAAATTTACATTCAAAGCAAGAGCTTCGTATGCTGAGATTATTTGAATACAGGATTTTGTAAACATCAATATCGGGAAATTCGCAATAGCTTTTTGAATTTTCAAAAACCACCTGCATATCCTGAGTCTGGCCGTAAATTTTTTTAGCACGAAAATCAATGCTCTTAATTTTAGAGGAAAACCTTTCGGACATCATTTTTTTGTAGTCCTCAAAAATTTTAGGGTTTGCCACGCCGTGACACACAATATCAACAGTGAACAGGTTGGGATAATCCTTTCGCAGAAACTCCCTGAGTCCCTGCACCTGACAGCCTGTTCCGCTGAAAAGACAGGGTTTTCCGCTGTCGAGCAGCTCCTTTATCTCCTTAAATGTGTCGCCAAGGTCGCTTTGGAGATACTTAGATTTATATATCGGTGCAAGCTCCTGTTTTGTGTGAGCCGCAATGTGTCTGAGTTTAAGCTCGCTGTCAAATGCCGCTCCGAAAACAACTCCGCCGTTTTCGATAAATTTCTCGGCAATCAAAGGAAAAGCTCCGCCCGACGACGAGCCTTTCCTTGCGGCTGTGCTTTTATTTTTTGCGGCATACACCTTTTTTTGATAATCAAAAGCCTGATAACCGTTTTTAAAAGCACACACCTTTTGACATAATCCGCACTCAACGCACAGGTCGCCGTTAATTTCCGGATATAAGAATCCGTTCGTGTCGGCTTTCATTGCTATTGCGTTGTGAGGGCAGACGGCTGCACAGGCTGAGCAGCCGCAGCACTCGCTTTTATCCTTAAACAAACAAATCATAATTTATCCCTTTTTCAGCTTTTTCAAGAATTTTCCTTTAAGCTTTCCCAATTCCTTGCGGGAGAACAGCAAAAACAAAGCCACAATATATCCGCCTGCTCCTGCCAACGAAATGACAGTTAGCAAGCTAAGCCAAGAATTTACCACAACAAAGCTGCTGACAATGCTAAACAGCGTAAGTATTACGGCAAAGGTCAAAATTCCCCTTGCAACAGACGGCAGAAACTCCGTCTTTTTTTGTCCGAGAATATACGCCGAATACATCGGCACAAAGGTGATTGACCTGATACTGAGCAGCGCCGAGCTTACTCCTGCAATAACATACACCCCGGCATCACCGAAATTTCCGAAATTAAGCGCCGCAAGCACAACAGCAACACTGCCGACACCGATGATAAAGTTTGTCAGTACCGGAATTCTGAGCCTGTTGCAAACGGTGAACAGCATCATATGGCACTGCGTCATACACGAGAAAAGATATGTAAGACAAGTAAGAATAGAAATAATCTGAATCATAAGAATTTCATCGGGCGACTTGGTCGGCTGCCAGAGAGTGTAAAACTGATTGCCAAAGGCAATGAAGCCTGCAAGCGGAACAACCATTATGTAATTCATTATTTTTCCCGAGAACTTTGTTTCCTCTACAAGCTCGTCGATTTTTTTCTTGGCATAGAGTATGGTAAAATGCGGAGTGAAAACATTGCCTATGGTGACAATTAGATTTCCAAGACACACCGGAACCGTTTTTGCAATAGAAAAGATTCCCATTATCGCTGCGCCGAGAGTAAGGTTACAGATAAGCAGGTCAAGCCCGGTCATAAGCACATTGCACAGCTGTGAAAAGGACAGCCACACACC
>CALYYZ010000147.1 GCA_945607165.1 uncultured Ruminococcus sp.
TCATTGCCGATACCGCAAAGGACGCTCCCAAGCTTGCCGGACAGATCCGTACCGAGGTTGCAAAGCGTCTTGACCTCATTGACACAAGCCGTTTTGAGCTTTGCTTTATCGTTGATTTCCCGATGTACGAGCGTGACGAGGAAACAAATCAGATTATCTTTACTCATAATCCGTTCTCAATGCCCCAGGGCGGTCTTGACAGCCTGATCAACAAGGATCCGGAAACTATCCTTGCTTATCAGTACGACATTGTCTGCAACGGTGTTGAGCTTTCATCTGGTGCGGTTCGCAACCACGATATCGAAATAATGAAAAAAGCGTTTGAGATTGCAGGCTACACCGAAGATGACCTCAAGGCGAAGTTTACTGCTCTTTACAATGCTTTCCAATACGGTGCTCCGCCTCATGCGGGTATGGCTCCGGGTGTTGACAGAATGATTATGCTTTTGACCGGTGAGGAAAATATCCGTGAGGTTATTGCGTTCCCGATGAACTCAAATGCCCAGGATCTGCTCCTCGGTTCACCCGGAGAGGTGAGCGAACAACAGCTCAGAGAAGTTCACATAAAATTAAGATAACACTCAAAGGGCGAGTTGTATTATATGACTTGCCCTGTTCTGTTTGAAAGGTTGGTTTCTATGGTAACAAGAGAAGATGTTGAAAACATTGCGTTGCTTTCAAAGCTTTTTGTCCCGGAGGAAGAGCTTGACGGGCTTACAAAATCAATGCAGGAGATTATTGATTTTGCCGACACAATCAATAACGCTCCGTCGGCAGACGATTCATTTGACAATATCAATAATCTGTCTAATGTGTTCAGAGAAGACGAGGTTATCCCCTCATATTCAAACGAGGAGATTCTCAGCAATGCCCCGGAACAGGCAGAGGATCATTTCCTTGTGAGAAACAGAGAATAAGGCGGTGTGACAACAATGGGTACTATTTCAAAAATTCACGAGATGCTTACCACAAAGCAGTGCTCCTGTGAGGAGCTTGCAAAGAGCTATCTTGACCAAATCGAGAAATCAAACGGCGAGCTTAACGCCTATGTAAATGTTACCGCCGACGAGGCATTAGCTACTGCTCAGACGGTAGATAAAAAGATTGCTTCGGGAGAGACTATAGGTATGCTTGAGGGCGTTCCAATGACGCTCAAGGATAATATTTCCACCAAGGGCATAGAAACCACCTGCTGCTCTAAGATTCTTACAGGTTACAAGCCCATTTATAACGCAACGGTTTGGGATATTCTTTCAAAAGAAAACTCTGTGCTGCTCGGCAAAACCAATATGGATGAATTTGCAATGGGTTCCTCCTGTGAAACCTCATATTTCAAAGGGGCAATGAATCCCTTTAATACCAACCATGTTTCGGGCGGTTCCTCAGGCGGTGTTGCAAGCGCAGTTGGCGCAAATATTGCCGCCTTCGGTCTCGGCAGCGATACAGGCGGCTCTATTCGTCAGCCTGCTTCGTTCTGCGGAATTGTCGGACTTAAGCCTACCTACGGAGCTGTTTCAAGATACGGTCTGATTGCATATGCAAGCTCGCTTGACCAAATAGGTCCTATTACAAAAAGTGTTGAGGACGCTGCTATTGTATTTGACGCAATCTCAAAGTATGATGATAAAGATTCTACTTCTAAGGGCTATTCAGGCACATCCACCTATGAAACCCTTAACAACGACATTAAGGGTATGAAAATAGGCATCGCAAAGGAGTACCTCGACGGTATCCGTGACGATGTTAAGGAGGCTGTTCTTGCAGCGGCTGAGGTGTACAGATCTCTCGGCGCAGAGATTGTTTACTTTGATTTGCCCGCCCTGAAATATGCGCTTCCCGTTTACTATATTATTGCCTGTGCCGAGGCTTCTTCAAACCTCGGAAGATATGACGGAATTCGCTACGGCTACAAAACCGAGCATTATAACGGCACACACGATATGATTTGCCGCACCCGTTCCGAGGGCTTCGGAGATGAGGTTAAACGCAGGATTTTGCTTGGAACCTATGTGCTTTCGGCAGGATATTATGATGCTTATTACAAAAAGGCTCAAAACCTGAGAGGAACAATCGTAAAGGCTTTTGACGAGGCGTTTGAAAAGTGCGATGTAATCTTAGCTCCGACTGTTCCGATGACAGCGTTTGAAAAGGGAAGAGCCGTTTCAGATCCGATAGAAACCTATCTGACCGATATCTGCACAGTTCCCGTCAATATTGCAGGATTACCCGGTGTTTCGGTTCCCTGCGGCTTCAACGCAAAGGGAATGCCTATCGGTATGCAGATAATCGGTAAAAGCTTCAGCGAGGCTCAGATATTAAATGTTGCCTACAAATATCAGCAGGCGGCAGGAGAAAACTTCAAGGATACAAAGTGGGGTGTAAAGCTGTGAATTATGAATTAGTTGCGGGTTTTGAAACCCATATCGAGCTTGCCACAAAGACAAAAATTTTTTGTGGCTGCACAACTCAGTTCGGCGGAGAACCAAACACACATTGCTGTCCCGTTTGTATAGGTCTTCCGGGTACTCTTCCGAAGCTCAACCGTCAGGCTGTGCGCTATGCTATTATGGCAGGCCTTGCCACACACGGCGAGATTGCTGAAATTTCTAAAATGGACAGAAAGAATTACTGCTATCCCGACCTTTCCAAGGCTTACCAGATAAGCCAGCTCTATGCTCCGCTTTCAATCGGGGGTTATGTGGAGCTTTCAAACGGAAGAAAAATTCGCTTGCACCATATTCATATTGAAGAGGATGCAGGGAAACTCATTCACCAGCACGGCGATACCTATGTTGACTATAACCGAGGCGGTGTTCCCCTTATTGAGATTGTTTCCGAGCCGGACATTCGCTCAATCGACGAGGCAAGAGAATATGTCGAAAAGCTTCAGCAGGTAATGAGGTATATCGGTATTTCCGACTGCAAAATGCAGGAAGGCTCTATGCGCTGTGATGTCAACATTTCCGTTCGCCCTGTCGGAAGCGAGAAGCTCGGAACAAGAACTGAAATTAAGAATATGAACTCTATCAACAACATTGCTAAGGCAATGGAGTATGAATTTGAGCGTCAGGTTGATTTGATTGAAAGCGGCGGTCAGGTTGTTCAGGAAACTCTTCGCTATGATGATGCTACCAACACGACCTCTTCAATGAGAAGCAAGGAGGATGCACACGATTACCGTTATTTCCGTGACCCGGACCTTGTTACAATAAATGTTTCAAAGGAAGAGGTGGAGGAAATTAAAAGCACTCTGCCGGAGCTTCCCACAGAAAAATGCAACAGATATGTTGAAGAGCTTTCGCTTCCCGAAAAAGACGCACAGCTTTTGACAAAATACAGGAATATCAGCGAGTACTTTGATAAAGCCTGCGTCGGCGTAAAGTCACCAAAGACGGTTGCAAATTTCATCATAGGTCAGATTTTCAGCCGTGTTGAAACCGAAGCAGACAAGGAGGTTTTTGCCGTTGCGGTCAGTCCGGAACAGCTAAACGAGCTTGTAAAGCTGCTTGACAGCGGAAAAATCCGAAATAACCTTGCAAAATCTACCCTTGAAAAAATGCTTGACAGCGGAAAGGGAGCGCTTGAATTCCTTGATGAAAGCGATATGGGCGGCCTTGACGAAAACACTCTGAATGAGCTTTGCAGACAGGCTGTAGAGTCAAATCCCAAGGCTGTTGAGGATTACAAAAACGGCAAGGAAAAGGCAATTAAGGCTATTGTCGGAAATGTTATGAAAAACAGCAGGGGTAAGGCTGATGCAGCTCTCGCTGAATCTAAAATCAAGGAGCTTATCGGCTGATTCAATATCAAAGGTTACGAATAATACCTACAGAACAGCTGTTTACACATTTTCTCTGAAAAACGGTTAAATAAGTAATTATACAAAAATTTTGTTTTGTCAGGAAATTTTGATGTGTTTAGTTAATTTTATAGTATTTCCTTTGAAAAATTTTGCAAAAATCATACCCATTGTTAGATAATTTTTATTGACTAACAATGGGTTTTGTTATATAACGGATATGCTTTATAAGCATTTTATAAAAAAAGGAGGAAAAAAAGAAATGTTCAAAAAAGCAATTAGCCTTTTATTGTCATTATTACTCATTGTTGCAACATTCTCTGTAGCTACATTCAGTGTATCAGCTGCCGGATCAACCTATGTTGTAGCAGGTATGTCTGCTCTTTGCGGTACCGAATGGGACGGCAGTGCAGAGACATCACCCGACAATGT
>CALYYZ010000148.1 GCA_945607165.1 uncultured Ruminococcus sp.
TTTTTTATTAGGGAAACACTGATTAAATCGTTTGTGCATATTGCGCCGTCAGATTTTTTGTCAGGTTGCACAAACAAACCGCAGTAATGCTGACGCATTACGAGGAATTTTTGGGCAGACTGGCGGAAAATATGCAAGCAAGATGTGCAAACAGCTTTCAGCGTGATTTATTCAGTGTTTCCTTAGGTATTAGTTATAAACACAACAGCGGCGGCTGAAAATCAAATCTGAAATTCAGCCGCCGTATATTGTCTATTAATTAGTTATGCTATATAAAAATCAAACAGCCTCGTTGTTGTTACCATAGTAAGCATTAAGGTACATCTGCTTAATTTCCTTAAAGAGAGGATATCTGGGGTTAGCGCCGGTGCACTGATCGTCAAATGCCTGCTCAACCATATCGTCAAGTCTGTTGAGGAAGTCAGCTTCGTCAATGCCGTACTCCTGAATGGAATTCTTGATTCCTACCTTTGCCTTGAGGTCATTGATAGCCTTGATAAGGTTTTCTACGCTTTCTGCGTCATTCTTGCCCTCAAGTCCGAGATACTTAGCAATTTCAGCATAACGAGCCTGAGTCTTGGGATGATCATACTGCGGGAAGGTACCCATCTTTGCAGGAACCTCGGAAGCGTTGAAGCGAATTACCTGCTCAATCATGAGTGCGTTTGCAACACCGTGGGGAAGGTGATGGAATGCGCCGAGCTTGTGAGCCATTGAGTGGCAAACGCCGAGGAATGCATTGGCAAATGCCATACCTGCCATAGTAGCACCATGAGCAACCTTTTCACGGGCAAAAGGCTCGTTCATACCGTTGTCATAGCAAGCAGGAAGATACTTGAAGATTACATCAAGTGCTCTGAGTGCAAGACCGTCGGTGAAATCAGTTGCAAGCATGGAAGCATAAGCCTCAAGTGCGTGAGTTACGGCGTCAATGCCTGATGCAGCTGTAAGTCCCTTAGGACCACTCATCATATTATCGGCATCAACAATAGCCATATTGGGCATAAGCTCATAGTCGGCAAGAGGATACTTAACACCTGTGTTCTGGTCGGTGATAACTGCGAAAGGAGTAACCTCTGAGCCTGTACCTGAAGATGTGGGAACTGCGATGAAGTAAGCCTTTTCACCCATCTTGGGGAATGTGTAAACTCTCTTGCGGATATCGCAGAAACGCATAGCCATATCCATAAAGTCTGCTTCGGGATGCTCATAAAGTACCCACATAATCTTAGCTGCGTCCATTGCAGAGCCGCCGCCGAGTGCAATAATTACATCAGGCTCAAACTTTGTCATAGCTTCTGCGCCCTTCTGAGCTGACAGAAGTGAAGGATCCGGCTCAACATCGGCAAATGTTGTATAAACAATGCCCATTTCATCGAGCTTGTCGGTAATAGGCTTTGTGTAGCCGTTCTTATAAAGGAAAGAGTCTGTTACAATGAAGGCTCTCTTCTTATTCATAACATCTTTAAGCTCCTGAAGAGCTACGGGCATACAGCCCTTCTTCATATAAACCTTCTCAGGCGCTCTGAACCAAAGCATATTTTCTCTCCTCTCGGCTACTGTCTTAATGTTGATAAGGTGCTTAACACCAACATTTTCTGAAACTGAGTTGCCGCCCCATGAGCCGCAGCCAAGGGTAAGCGAGGGAGCAAGCTTAAAGTTATAAAGATCGCCGATACCGCCCTGTGAGGAAGGAGTGTTAACAAGAATACGGCAGGTCTTCATACGAGCTGCAAATTCGTCAATTTTTGCTTTTTCGCTAACAGGATTAAGATAGATTGAGGAGGTGTGACCATAGCCGCCGTCAGCAACAAGCTGTTCTGCCTTTGCAAGAGCGTCTGCAAAATCCTCAGCCTTGTACATTGCAAGAACGGGAGAAAGCTTCTCGTGAGCAAATTCTTCGCTGATGTCTACAGACTCAACCTCTCCGATAAGAATTTTTGTTTCCTCGGGAACCGTTACACCGGCAAGAGCAGCGATTGTAACGGGCTTCTGACCAACAATCTTAGCGTTGAGAGCACCGTTGATTATGATAGTCTTTCTAACCTTCTCTGTCTCTTCCTCATTAAGGAAGTAGCAGCCACGAGCCTTAAACTCTTTTTTAACCTTGTTATAAATTTTCTTTTCAACGATAACAGACTGCTCAGAAGCACAAATCATACCGTTGTCAAAGGTTTTTGAGTGAATTATTGAGTTAACTGCAAGAAGAATATCGGCAGTTTCGTCGATGATAGCAGGAGTGTTACCTGCGCCAACACCGAGTGCGGGCTTACCTGATGAATAAGCAGCCTTTACCATTCCGGGACCGCCTGTAGCAAGAATGATGTCAGCTTCCTGCATAAGCATATTTGTAAGCTCAAGAGACGGAACATCAATCCAGTTGATGATACCCTCGGGAGCACCTGCTTCAACAGCAGCCTCCAAAACGATTTTTGCAGCCTCTATTGTGCTCTTTTTTGCACGGGGGTGTGGGCTGATGATGATACCGTTTCTTGTTTTAAGTGAAATGAGAGTCTTGAAAATAGCGGTAGATGTGGGGTTTGTTGTAGGAATAACCGCAGCAACAACACCGATAGGCTCAGCTATCTTCTTTACTCCGAAAGCCTTGTCCTCTTCAAGCACACCGCAGGTCTTTACATCCTTGTAGGCATTATAAATGTATTCTGAAGCATAGTGGTTCTTTATAACCTTATCCTCTGCAATTCCCATGCCTGTTTCCTCAACAGCCATTTTGGCAAGGGGTATTCTCATTTTGTTTGCAGCAGAAGCAGCTGCAAGAAAGATTCTGTCAACCTGTTCCTGTGTGTAGGTTGCGAAAATCTTTTGAGCTTCCTTTACCTGAGCTAGGGCAGCCTCAAAGGTTTCTGCGTTTTCTACAATCTGATATTCTTTTGTACTCATTTAATCTACCTCTTATCTACAGATTATATTTTGTATTCAGCAAAGCTGAAGTATTAACTGTATTATTGTTTAGATCACTTTGAATCTACAGCAAATTTGTCAGGGTTTGTTTTGGCAAGCTTCTTTGCATAGCTCTCGCCGTAGGAACCCTTTACAACATGGAAAGTAATCTTGTTGGGACAGTCATTAAAGGTATTCTCCGCAATTTTTGTTACTGTGGGAGGAATGGTGACATCCTTTAATTTCTGACACTGGAAGAACAAATACTGGTCAAGCGAAGTGAAAGTCTGGCTCTCGGGAATTTCAACTGAGGTTATTGCCGCTGCTGCAAAGCAATATACATCCGCAGATTTTATAGAAGCCGGCAATTCAAAATTTTCAATTTGCGAGCAGTTGAAAAATACATTTGTACCGAGCTTTTCAAGTTTTTTTGAAAGCTTAATTGTTTTTAAATTATGACAGCTTGAAAATGCATAGTCGTGAATCTCACGAATCGAGTCAGCCATCTCACAGCTTTCAATTTCAGAATCCTGAAATACTCCGGAACCTATCTGAGTTATCTTATAGTTTTGGAAGGTTTCGGGAATTACGACATTCTTTGTGTTTCCAAAGAAGGTTGTAATCATAACCTCATTTTGATTTGTTACGATGAAACCAAAGTTTTCATCTTTAAGATCCGGAACCGTTGTAGGAACAACATAACCGGGCTGGTTTTTCTTTTCGTCAGAGCATCCGCATCCGGAAACACCGAGAAGTGCGGAAGCGCAGACAGCACAAGCAAGTGCTGCACATAAAAATTTTTTCATATCAAAAGGATCCTTTCAAAAATAAATAAAGATTGATAAGCTTATCTTCTGTGATATCATTCTACCATCATTGTTAAATATTTGTCAATGTTTTTTTCGCCGTTTTTAAACTTTTATCGTGTTATATAATAAATAGCCTACAGCTGAGTATTAATTATGCTAAAAGTAACAAAAAGCCTTAAAACGCAACAAAACCCGCAGAGTAAGCGAGTGATTTTCACACTGAAAAAAGCCCTTATATTTACAATATATACGATTTTTTCCGGCAACACAAAAACCACAGTATACACATTAACACTGATAATTCGAGCAGACAGGTTGATATTCATATATCTTCCTTTCCGATCCGTTTTTGGGCAGTTTCCCATAAGGCAAGAAAGCGTGCGCACATTGTGCGTGCGCTTTCTTTAGCCATCGCTCGTGCGCACGCAGG
>CALYYZ010000149.1 GCA_945607165.1 uncultured Ruminococcus sp.
CCTCAACCAAATCGTTCATTCGGTTAAGTGACTTTAAAAGTGTTGATTTTCCGCAGCCGGACGGACCTATGAACGCAGTTATTTTGTTTTTCTCCATACGCAAATTTACATCCTTAAGGGCATGAAATTTTCCGTAGTAGAGGTTCATATTATCTATTGTAAATTTATCCATTACCTATCTGATTATCCTTTCTTGCTGCCGAGCTTTTTGGCAATTACTGCTGATAAGGTATTAATGGCAAACACAAGCACAAGCAGTACAACCGCAGTTCCCCAAGCCTCGTTTGTGTGTAGTCCCTCGTTTGCGAGCACATACTTATGTACCGCAAGAGATCTGCCGGAGCAAAACGGAGACACTGCATATCCCGTTGCTGATCCGTAGGTGTAAATAAGCGCTGCCGTTTCGCCCACTATTCTGCCGACTGCAAGTATAACTCCAGCCAAAATACCGGGCATAGCGCTTGGCAGAATAATTCTGAGTATTGTACGAAGCTTGCCTGCACCGAGTCCGAAGCTTCCCTCTCTGTAGGAATCGGGAACGGTGAGCAAAGCCTCCTCCGTAGTGCGCATAATGGTGGGCAGTATCATAATTGCAAGGGTAAAGGCTCCGGCAAGAAGAGAATTGCTCCAGTTAAGAGAATACACAAAGAATAACATTCCGAACAATCCGTATACTATTGACGGAATTCCGGCGAGCGTTTCAGCCATTGTTCGGATAAGACGAACTATACGGCTGCCTTTTTTCGCATATTCGGCAAGATAAATAGCTGCGCCGACTCCGAAGGGGATACTTATGACAAGAGTCAATACCGTGAGCACCACTGTGTTGATGATTGCCGGCATACAGGAAACATTGTCGCTGTTATATGTCCATGCAAAAAGATCGGGGGTAAGATTGGGAATTCCCTTTATAAGCACATAGGCTATTATAAAGATAAGCGCAGTTGCCGATAACGCCGCTGCAATGGCTACCAAAATAAGCATTACAAGCGAAAGCGGCTTTCTTTTGTAGGAAATGAGTCTTTGCCTTAGGTTAATTTTATTAACTGCCTTGAGTTGATTATACTCGGAATCGGTGATAATTGACTTATCAGCCATGTTTTTCACTCCTACTCTTTATTGCCTGCATTGAAAGCGTTATCAGAAGAATAAACACAAACAGCACAACTCCCGTCGCAATAAGCGCCTGTCTGTGGAGACCTGTTGAATAACCCATTTCGAGCACGATATTTGCGGTTAAGGTTCTAAGTCCGTCAGTAAGGCTGTTGGGAATCTGAACCTGATTTCCGGCAATCAGTACAACCGCCATTGTTTCTCCCAAGGCTCTGCCGATTCCAAGCACAACGCCGGCGAGAACACCGGATTTTGAAGCAGGAAGAATGGTTTTGAAAACACTTCTTTCTTTTGTTGCGCCGAGGGCGAGCGCACCCTCATAGTAGCTTTCGGGAACGGCTCTGATTGCCGACTCTGAAACTCCGATTATCGTAGGAAGTATCATTATGCCGAGCACTATTGAGGCTGCAAGCCAGCTTGAACCGTCACCGCCGAAATTATCTCGGATAAAGGGAACAATTACCATAAGTCCGAAAAAGCCGTATACGATGGAAGGAATTCCTGCCAGAAGCTCTGTAGCCGGCTTTAACACCTTGTACAGAGGCTTCGGGCAGAATTTTGCGAGAAATACTGCTGTAAAAATACCTATCGGAACACCGATCACAATAGCTCCTGCAGTTACATAAACGCTGGCAACTATCATATTAAAGATTCCGTAGCTTGCCGGAACATTTGACGGCGCCCATTTCTGACCGCCCAAAAAGTCAAACACACCGATTTCAGCTATGGCAGGGATTCCGTTGCTGAAAAGGAACACGCAGATTATAGCGACTGCTGCAACGCTTGTGATTGCTGTCAGGAAGAAAACTCCCTGCATTGCCCTTTCTCTAAAGGTTTTCAGTCTCATTTAATGATGTCACTCCAAACGGTTGTTGCACCTGTATAAATTGACTTGATTTGATCCATTGAAAGTGTTTCACAGCTATTGCTCTTATTAATAATTACTGCAATACCGTCCTTAGCGATTGTTGTGGGAGTAAGCTCCTTTGCTTCCTCGTCCTTAAGCTCACGAGAAGCCATACCGATGTCACAGGTGCCTCCCATTGCAGCCTGCATACCTGCTGAAGAGTCTGAGGTCTGAATTTCTATCTTTGCATTAGTGTTGACCTTCTGATATGCCTCAGCTAGCTTTTCCATTACGGGTGAAACTGATGATGAGCCTGCAACCTTAACTGTGCCCGACGGTTTTTTGCCGTTGTAAGCTTCGTTCTCTGCAACAGACACATATCCTTCTTCAGCAACGATGCTCTGACCGTCTGAGCTGAGTATGTAATCAACAAAATCCTGTGCAGTTTCATTAAGCTTTCCTTTGAAAGCGATATTGAACGGACGGCTGATTGCGTAATCGCCTGACTTAACATTCTCTGCTGTTGCGTCAACACCGTCTACCTTGACAGCCTTAACGGTGTCGTTCAGAGAGCCGAGTGAAATATAGCCGATTGCTGCATCGTTGTCCTTTACATTTGTAATCACAGCCTCTGTGCTGTTAATTGTTACGGCAGAGGTTGTTGTGTTGTCGGTTTTAGTATCGCCGTCCTTAACAAGAACACCTGTCAGCTCAACAAAAGCGTCTCTTGTTCCGGAACCCTCTTCCCTTGTTACAACTGAAATTGACTTGGATGTATCAAAAGCCTGTGAAGAGCCGCCTGAGCTTGAAGAGCCGGAACCGCAGCCTGCAAACATTGTAGCAGCAAGTACTCCGGCTGTTGAAATCAATACAGTCTTTTTAAGTAAATTTTTCATTTTCTTTTCTCCTTAAAGTTAGAAATTGTATTTTTGTTTGTACTTGTTTGGTACATCTATAGTTTATTTGCCATATGTAAAATACATAATATAACTTTTGTAAAATAAAGGTAAAAGAATATAAAGAAATTGTATTGAAAAAAACATTTTTACAAAACAGGGTGACATTTGAAAAGTTTTATGTTATAATAATACAAGTCAGCAATTTAAAGCATTAAATTGTCTTAATATTTATGTTTGTGCTAACAGAATATATATTAGGAGGTCAAATCAATGGAAGAGAAGAAAATCCCATACAAAATTTATCTTGACGAAAAAGAGATTCCGACAAAATGGTATAATGTAAGAGCCGATATGAAAAACAAGCCGGCTCCGCTGCTCAATCCCGCAACACTTGAGCCCATGAAGGCTGAGGAGCTTTATCCCGTATTCTGCGAGGAGCTTGTTGCTCAGGAGCTTAACGATACCGATGCTTATATTGATATTCCGGAAGAAATCCAGAATTTCTATAAAATGTACCGTCCGTCTCCGCTTATCAGAGCTTATTTCCTTGAAAAAGCCCTGGATACCCCTGCAAAGATATACTACAAATTTGAAGGCAACAATACCAGCGGCAGCCACAAGCTTAACAGCGCAATAGCTCAGGCTTATTATTCTAAGAAGCAGGGACTCAAGGGTGTTACAACCGAAACAGGTGCAGGTCAGTGGGGCACTGCTCTTTCAATGGCTTGCTCCTACTTCGGACTTGACTGCAAGGTATATATGGTTAAGGTTTCTTATGAACAAAAGCCTTTCAGAAGAGAGGTTATGAGAACCTACGGAGCAAGCGTAACTCCCTCTCCATCAACCTCAACTGCAGTAGGCAGAAAAATCTTAGAGGCTCACCCCGGAACAACCGGAAGCCTTGGATGTGCTATTTCCGAGGCAGTTGAGGCTGCAACCTCAACAGAGGGATATCGCTATGTTTTGGGAAGCGTATTAAACCAGGTATTGCTTCATCAGTCTGTTATCGGTCTTGAAGCTAAGGCTGCTATGGATAAATACGGAATCAAGCCCGATATTATCATCGGCTGTGCAGGCGGCGGCTCAAACCTCGGCGGACTTATCTCTCCGTTTATGGGCGAAAAGCTCAGAGGTGAGGCTGACTACAGAATTATTGCAGTTGAGCCGGCTTCCTGTCCGAGCTTTACAAGAGGTAAGTTTGCATACGATTTCTGCGATACAGGTATGGTATGCCCTCTTGCAAAGATGTACAC
>CALYYZ010000150.1 GCA_945607165.1 uncultured Ruminococcus sp.
TGATTATTACTGTTTCAGCATATTCGGATGAGGATTTCTTAAACGGCGATGTAAACAGTGACGGACAAGTAACTATAGCTGACGCCACCGATATACAGAAACACATTGCAGGACTTATAACATTGAGCGATACACAAAAAGCAGCCGCCGATGTAAACGGTGACGGACAGGTAACTATAGCCGACGCCACCGATATACAGAAATATATTGCAGGATTAATTATCGCATTTTAATAGTTAAATATTATTATTTAAGCCGCTGTTAAAGTTCGTTTAACAGCGGCAAAGCTTTTGAGATATGCAGGTAAGAATATGTATTTGACTAAAGAGAAAATAAATTCTTAATTTAATGGATTTTATGTTCAAAAACTACCATTATTAATTTTGCTAAGTATGTTCTGCTTTACCGTATTGTACTCTTCAAGCGTTATCAAGCCTGAATTCAGCTTTTCTTTTAGATCTGCCAACTGCCATTCAATGCCGTGTTTCTTTCTTTTTGCGCCTTTAGTGTTTATCCGGCTGTAGAACAGGAAATAGAGAAATATAGGGAGAGACTGTAATTCCATACTGAAATAGTCTATGAATAATGGAACTGCAATTGTTTTGTACATTACAAAAAAAGAAATTCCGTCAATGAAATATAGGAACAAGAATAAGCCTCTGATAACCTTAAGAATATTGTTGCTCATACTATTTCTGCAAAATGAAGCAACCATCGCAATACTAACAACAATTTGTGAGAAACAACAAATTAAACAACAAATTATATAAATACTATATTCGTCAGAAACTGTGAGTATTGACATAATGATTGACATAATGATTGAAAATAATAAGAAAGATAAAACAACAATAAGCAATATTGCTTTTGATTTTCCGATTTTTTCTCCTGCTTTTGCAAATATAATGATGAATACAATTAATAAAATGATTTCAATCAAATGAAATACTATGTAATTTGGTCTTCGTGGTCCCTGTTTTACTATAATTGAGAACAGGGCAAAAGTAAAATAAAAGATAATATAAGTCTTAAAGACAGTTCTGATTATTTTTGCGCTGAATAAATTAAATGCTTGCAATATTACCAATAATGCGAGAGTGACAAAAGAAATTATAGCTATTATATCTGTCAGCACTCCAACAATAATATATATTGAATCTATAACATTGTATGCGTCCCACTTAATTTGTGGAAAAAATGAACTCAGATTATAAATAAAAATAAAGACATTTGTTACTGCCATCATCACAATGCATATGCAATAACCTTTATTTTCCTTTGTTGATAGCTTGTTCATATTTTCCCTCACTGTTTCGTTCCGCACTTTGAGCAGAATTTTGCATTTATATTAAGCTGAGTTCCGCATAGAGTGCAGTATTTTTTATCCGGATTACTGACGGCTTCGCTTTGTTCGGGTTGTGGCTCGGGTTGTTGATTTGCCTGAATTACGCCTTGTGCTTCAGCCTTGCTCACTCCGCAGCCGCAGGTGTCGTCATGATTTTCATTTATTCTTCCGCAGTTCTGGCATTGCCATTGGCTTGGCGAAACAGTGTTATACTTAGAAATATCATTATCGGTTATCAGTCCTTGACTTTTTAGATAGTTTAAATATTCTGCCCTGCTTTGTGTAGGAGTGAGAGGGGGCTTTTTATTGCTTTTGATATTATAAAGCACAATACCTAAGATTAACATGATAAAACCAAGCACAAGGGCGATTATGCCGAGTGTTACAAAAACTTCACCGGGATTACTGCGACCGCTTTCCCAGAAGCTGTTCCAGCGAGCTTCATAGCTGTTGTTGAGGGATGAGCCGCACACAAGGCTGATTCCTCCGCCCACAATAAGGATGATGCTGAAAATTATTAATGCCATACTATTTCCTCCTACAATATAAATTAAGCTGATGGACACGGTAGCCAGCCGTGTCTTTTTTCTTTTCAATGCCGAAGCTGTTAGAATAGAAAGGAATGACAGAATCAGCAAAAGCAGACCGCAACTATATGCAATAGTATTCTGTCTTTTTGACATATCATATTCTTACAGATAATATTGCACCTATATAGGTGCAATATTATCTTAACACTTAGCTAAAATAATGTCAAGAACTTTTTGCCCTTGTTTAGGAGCAATCGGAGGCTAAGTATGAATAATAAATATGAAAAGAAAATCGGAAAGAATATTAAAAAATTAAGAGAAGAAAAATGTATGACGCAGGAACAGCTTTCCGCTAAACTACAACTACTCGGGTGCGATATAACAAGAAGTGCACTTGCAAAAATTGAAGTGGGACAAAGGCACCTATATATTGACGAAGTGAAGCTTATCAAGGAAATACTTGATATTTCTTTTGATGAGCTAATAATTTAGCGTTACAAAAAATATGGGCTGTCGCAAATGAGAAAAATTTACAACAGTCCCCGATTTTTGATTGTAGTTTTGGTAAGAATGAGATTTTTTAAATAATAAATATCAATCATTTTTTATTAACGCCTTTTTGAAGCGGTGTGATTTGAAATAAATAAACTACTATGGTTAGCTTATAGAATTGACCTGTTTTAATTCTATGATACATAAATAATAAAAATTTATATTATTCATTAATTATTGTTTGAATTATACTAAATATTATGATATAATAATGTAAAGATTGTTGTATCATAAAACTCAGAAGTCACATATTTATGTTTTTCTGATGAACCGAATACTCTTGAATTATTGCTTGAATTACAGAATAAATATGCTATTAAGAAAGCTTTAAAGTTCATAGGTTTTTCGGTGAAACGGCGTCACTGATTGAATATGTTTCATCGGAGAACAGGGTATGGCAATCCTTTCCAATGGTTTTGTGCGTTTGCTATTTCAAATCATAATTTATTAACGGAGGTTGATTTTATGAAAAGATTAAAAAAAGCGGGGATTATCGCTTCGCTTATGGTATTTATGACCTTGGCATTTACAACCAATGCGTCAGCTGCTACTATAAGTGACGGCATAAGGGCTGAAATCTCTGTAACCTCACAGGACAGTGATAAGGTTAGTGTTGAAGCCGCTGTCAAAAACGCAAATTATTATGAAATTGACGGTATTAACTGTAAGCTTTCGGTTTCCGATAATGCTGAAATCAGCGGTGAAAATGTTAAATCAGACATAACGCTTTCAAGTGAGCAGTCAGAGAGCTTAAAAGCCGATATCACCTTAAAGCTAACAGCTGAAACCAACCCAACGCAGGCTACTACTACACCTACCGATAAACCGACTGCTCCTAATCAGAACGCAACACAGCCAAAGGACGCTGTTACTGTAAAGCCTGCTGTAATAAATGACAGCAGTATAATCAGAACCGGACAAGATGATTATGCGCTGTTCATCGGCATAGCTGTTTTTATTGCCTTTGCCGTTATTTTAGTTGTGTCATTCAGAAAGAAAAACAGACAGGTAATCTCAATGGTGCTTTGCTTATGTCTTACGCTTTCTGTGTGTGTTGTAGGTATTTCAGGCGTAAATGCAGCAGCAGATGAAAAAGTGAGCGTAATAGAAGATAAAACAACGGTTACCCTCAACGGCACCGATGTTACGATTACCTTTACCGTAGAGTATCCTGAGCAGCCGGAAATTCACGATAACACCATTGAGGATTTAAAGGCGTTAAACGGTGAAGCACTTGACATTACATACAACAAAGCAGGCGAAATCACTTTCTTAAGTGGAAGGTACACAGACTACAAGGTAATAAACGAAGAAACGGCTATGTCCTCATTACAGGCTGTTGAATCGCTCTTAAATGCCAAGGAAAATGATGTAACCCTGTTACATATCAATACAAAGTACTCAGATAACGGCGATGTCTATTATACCTTCCAGCAGGCGGTAGGACCTGTATTCCTCACAAACGCACTTATTACGGTCGGCGCAGATAAGGACGGCAACACACTCTGTATTTCAAGCTCTATCAATCCCCATGCAGACAGCGGGGATTTGAATAAGGATATCATTACAGCCGAGCAGGCGGAGAGTATTGTTGACAGTGTGAGCGGTGACGGCT
>CALYYZ010000151.1 GCA_945607165.1 uncultured Ruminococcus sp.
CCCGACGGTCAGAGCTTGTTCCAACAATAAATAAATATATTTCTGAAAGAGAAAAAATTGTTGCAATTACCAAGCATCCCGAAAAAAATGAGGATTATGAGAATCTATCTATTTCCTCTCTCGGAGAGCATACAAGAGCCTTTATTAAAATTGAGGATGGCTGCAACAGATTTTGCTCTTATTGCATTATTCCTTATGCTCGTGGCAGGGTTCGTTCTAAGAGCCTTGAAAATCTTAGGGAAGAGGTTGAAAAGGTTGCAATTAACGGATATAAAGAGGTTGTTTTGGTTGGAATTAATCTGTCTGCTTATGGTTTGAATGAAGATTTCGATTTGGCTGACGCTGTTGAATGTGCCGGTTCCGTTGAGGGTATTGAGAGAGTGCGTCTCGGTTCAATAGAACCTGAGCAAATGGACGAAAGCCTTATCCGGCGACTTTCAAAAGAACCTAAGTTTTGTCCTCAATTCCATTTGTCACTTCAGAGTGGCTGTGACAAAACCTTGAAAAATATGAACAGACATTACACCACCCGGGAGTATGCGCAAATTGTTCAAAGACTCCGCAACGCTTTTGAAAATTCATCTATTACAACTGATGTTATGGTTGGATTTGCAGGGGAGAGCGAAGAAGATTTTCGTCAATCTATGGAATTTGTGAAAAGCATAGGCTTTGCAAAAGTACATGTTTTTCCCTATTCACAAAGGAAGGGAACAAAGGCTGCTGTCGCTCCCGACCAAGTTAACCCATCGGATAAGGAACGCAGGGCTGCCCTTATGGGGGAGCTTGTTGAGAGAACAAGGCTGGACTTTCTGAAAACTCAGGTAGGCAGGGAAGAAATTGTTCTTGTGGAGCGTTTACGCAACAATTATCTTGAAGGATATACAGCTAATTACACTCCTGTCAGAGTTAATTCAACAGACGCTGCTCTTTGCGGTTCTCTGTGTAAGGTAAATATTATTTCGGTTGACGATAATTGCTGCCTTGCTGAATTAATTTAAGCATTTCTTCAGGCTGTTCATTTCATTTGATCGTTCAGTGTCGTTAATGCTGTTATAACTGTAAAGGATAAAACCGTTTGTTTTATCACATTCTTTTATTTCTTGATACTCTTGGCTGAGTATGTCATCAGATTCACTCCATGTACCCTCATCCGAATCGGTTCCTGCTTTGTATCCTGCTAATCCTATATAGAGATTAACATTTTTATCAAAATCAAGCTCCAGCCACTGTTCCAAGGAATCTTCAAAAGTTAGTGCAGGGTTATTAGGACTAAAATATAGCTGCGGACAAATATAATCAACAAATCCCCACACAGTACACCAGCTCACAACATCTGCGTATAATTTGTCATTATTATATAAATTTCCTTGCGGAGAAATTCCGAAGATTTTTGATTCATCTATTCGTTTTATTTTCCTGAAAACCTGTGATATCAGCATATTGACATTTGCCTTTCTCCAATTATCAATACTCATACTGTTTTCTTCTCCGACTTTTTTAACATAATTATCATAGCTTTTACTATCTGAATTTCCAATATCCGTCGGATAAAAATAATCATCAAATTGAATTCCGTCAACATCATAATTTTCAATGATTTCCGAAACACCGTTAATTATTAGTTCTCTTCCTTTTTCACTTGATGGATCAATGATTATTGTGCTGTCTGTTTCTATTCCTATAGATTTATCATTCATATAGGGATTGTTTTCAGACAGTGATTGGGGCGTCTCATTAAGTATTACTCTATACGGATTGATCCATGCGTGAATACTAAGATTCTTGTCCCGGCATATCTGACACATTATTTTCAACGGATCATAACCCGGATCTTTACCCTGTTCACCGGTTAGTATGTGTGACCAGGGATAGTACTCTGAGTTATATAATGCATCACCGTATGGTCTTACCTGAACAAAAAGTGTGTTAAAACCAAAATTTTTACTGTTTTCAACTATTTCTTCAAACTTTTCTCTAAATCTTTCTTCAGTTTTTTCCTTTTCTCCCTCCATACTAAGCTCGATATAAGATATCCATACTCCTCGCATCTCACCTTTATCTGTACTTGGTTCATTTGGCGTTGACGATATTCCCTCGTTTTTCTCGGAAATAACAGCCTTTTTTTCGGCACTTTTTATCGTACCGGCAAAAAGCATCACAACAAATACAGACAGAGAAAATAATATTGGTATAAATTTCCTGTTTTTCAAATATATCAGCTCCGGAAGTGTTTTTTTATGGACGAATTAATATTATTCTTTTCAGTTATTTATATATCATCTATAAGCATACTATCAATGATTATTACCGTTTATGACAAATATGCCGCTATCCACAGGAGTCATCGTATCAGCGAAAAATCCTTGTTTCTGCTTTCAGCCTTTGGCGGTTCATTTGTTATGTATTTTACAATGCTTTTTATTCGGCATAAGACAAGGCATAAGAGATTTATGATTGGGATTCCCATCATAATAATTATTCAAGTATTTATAGTTATGCTGATAAGGAGTTGTTTATAAATGTCTGAAAAACTACTCTATACAGTTCCAAAAGAATATGACGGTATAAAGGCGATTGTTTTTCTTAAAAAACATTGCGGTCTTTCATCAAGAATGATAACACAGCTCAAGCGAGAAAAAAATGGTATTTTGATGGACGGAAAAATTTTAAGAACTGTTGATTTTCTTAAAAACGGAAGTGTTGTTGAAATCAACCTGCCAAATGAAATATCAGATATTCTCCCTGTAAAAGGTAATCTGGAAATTGTTTATGAAGATGAACATATTGTTATCATTAACAAGCCGCCTTATATGCCCGTTCATCCGGTAAAGCAGCACCAAACTGACACTCTTGCAAATTATCTGTCTTACATTAACAAACAAAAGGGCGAAGACTATGTTTTCAGGGCGCTTAATCGGCTTGACAGGAATACTTCAGGTCTTGTGTTTATTGCGAAGGACAGGTTTACAGCTTATGCGCTGAAGAACGGTATAAGCAAAACCTATCTTGCATTTTGTCATGGTAAAACAAAGAGTTATGGCACGATTTCTTCTCCTATTGGTCTAAAGGACGAATCAAAAATTGTCAGGTGTGTAAGGACTGACGGGGCAGAAGCAATAACGCATTTCAAAACTCTGGAAATATTTAATAATTATTCTTTATTAGAATTATCACTGGAAACCGGAAGAACACATCAAATAAGATGTCATATGTCTTCAATCGGGCATCCTCTTCTTGGTGATGACCTATATGGAGGAGAAATGGCACTAATTAACAGACAAGCTTTACACTGTAACTCAATGAGTTTTATTCATCCGGTCAGCGGAGAAAAAATAATTGTCAAAATTCCGCTTCCGATTGATATGCTTAGCATTATACAAAAATGCAAAAAGCAGGATTGATTTCACTGTCAATCCTGCTTTTTGCATTTGATACATTAATGATACAATTTAGAAAACACTGTTCAAGTAAGCTTTAGGGAAACACTGATTATAGATTAATTATTCTTGAACAACTTCATAGATTGAATATCCATCTAATATCTTAACCTGCTCATATTTTGCTGATTTACCTGTTTCAGCATAATATTTAGAAAAATATCTTTCTTTTCGGAAGGTTACATCGTTATCTACAACATAAATTCTATTATTTGTCAGCACTGCATCATAAATGTTTTCTGACATATTCCTTTTTCTCAACTCATCTTCATGATGAAAATATCCGAAGCTGTCTATATTATCGGAAAAATCATCTCTGAATCCCCATAGTGGATGCATATAGTTTTCAGAATATCTGAAATATAATTTTGATGTTTGCGGATCGAAAACATAGTATTTTTCCGGGTGCCTTGAAATTTCAGTAATTAACCCATTAGGTTTATCGCTGTCTTTAGGAGGATTTGCCGTGTGTTGAAAAACCGTGCTGTACACTATAAACAGGCAAATTGCGGCTATTACAGAAATGAATACATAGCTTCCTCTGAACCTAATTGGAGCAGTAAGT
>CALYYZ010000152.1 GCA_945607165.1 uncultured Ruminococcus sp.
TATGTATCACGCTCTTTATGTTTGCAGAACACCCACTTGCCGTTTGACTTTGCAACAATCACCGCAAATTTGAGTAGCTTATCTTCTACTGTATCATAAAACTTTACTTCCATTTTTATATTCCTTTCAGTCTTCCGTAAGCAATCAGAAAATTTTCTGATTTGCTATCTTTATTCAGCAAAATAATCTTCTTTCAATATTGCGTAATGCGCATTGTCACAAATACCCTGCATATTTTTACCCGCCTGTCTTGCGGTTCCTTCATATAGTAATCCGCATTTTTTCATCACATCTCCTGAGTGAGGATTGCGAGGATCATGATATGCTTCAATACGGTTTAAGCCTACATCTTCAAACAAGAACCTGATTAATTCTTTAAAAGCCTCGCTCATTATCCCTTTGTGCCACCAATTATAACCAAGACAATATCCGACTGTAGCGGCTTCGATATCCTCTCTGAGCTGTACCACGCTGATTGCGCCTATAGGCTCGCCGATTTCTTTCAGTTCTATTTTCCAGTCATAAAAATCAAGCTTATCCTGATTATCCATCAAAAATTTGTGATATGTAGTTTCTAATTGCTCAACGCTTTCATATGGCGGCCAAGTCATATATTTGGTTACTCTCTCATCATTTGCCCAGTTTCTAAACATCGGCTCAGCGTCATCGCTTTTTGTTTTACGAAGTATCAGTCTTTCTGTTTCAAGTGTTACTGTTCCAAGATTTTTCATATAAAACACACTCCTAAAATCAATAATCAATTTTCCTCCTTATATCCTCCTGTTATCTCAATAGGATTTCCGTCAGGATCCATAAACATAAAATACCAGTAAGGAGAAAATACATTCAGATATCTTATAGGCGTTAATTCGGTTGCAATACCTAAACTAACAATTCTATCGTATTCTTCCTGTAAATCAGGCACATCTAAATTGATAAATACTTTTCTGTTGTTTTCGCTGTTTACGATAGCTACTGAATCATCATATATCGGATACGATGCGCCTATTGTTTCCATTTGTTCAGGATGTTCGCAATCATAATAACCGTTAAAAAGGCAAATATTCAAGCCGTTGTTGTTGAAAACAGCAAAGCGTTCTCCGTTTCTTGCACTAACCTTCATATCCAAGAGCTTTTCATAAAAATCAAGAGATTTATTAAAATCTTTAACTACCAAATAAATTGAGCCGTATCGCATTGCTTTCATCTCCTTTTGCAATAATTTTGCAATCTGTGTATCATAATATATTCTTGCCCGTTTTCGCAGGCGATTTCAAAGCCGACCTTTTGGTACATTCGGACAGCGTAGTTTTCCTTTTGAACAGCAAGAGAGGCTTTTTGATAATTCAGTTCTATCAGATGTTCAAGCATTCTGTTCATCAGTGCAGTGCCTATCCCCATTTTTTGATATTCGTCAAAAACTGAGATAGCAAACTCAACTGTAACATCATCAATACTGCCGTATCCGTTGATATTACGCACCCATACTGCTCCGACAATTCTATTATTAGCCTCGGCACAAAAGCAATAATCGTCCTTTTGTTTTCCAAAGTCCTTTATGTAAACTTGAAGCTCGGGCTTATTGATAATTGATTTCGGTGCTAAGTTTGTTGTGTCCGGCTGATAAATTGCCTGATACAAAAAATCGTCGAGCAGAGGATATTCATCTGTTCTCGTTTCTCTTATGGTGTAATCCATTTTTACCTCAACGTTATTTCAATCTTCCGTAAGCATTTTTGACTATACCGCCTGACAGAAGATGTATTTTTATATTTTTTTGTGTTTATCTATAAGCATTGGTCTTTATTTTTTCTCATAATCTCATAAATCATAAATGCGCCGTTGCCGATATCGTATTTAATATGCTTTACTGTTTTAAAGCCACGGTTTTCATAGAAGATACAAGCAGGAAGAGAAGCGTCAAGCTCGCAGTAATCGTATTTTGAGAAAATTTCTTTTTCCAGCTCGTCCATAATACGACTGCCGTAGCCTTGTCCCTGAAACTCAGGCAGAACATAAACCCTTGTAATATGATTATCGGTATGACTGCCTGTGCCTATAATTTCGCCGTCCTTGATTAAAACACTTATTCTTCCGGCTTCAATATCTTTTACTATATTATCGATGCTGTGAAGTCTGCCGAAAAAGTCAACAACTGCTTTCGTGTAGTAATCGGGATAAATTACAGCCTTTGTGTGCTGAACAATATAGCATACTCTTTCCGCTTCATCAAGCGTTGCTTTTCTGTACTCTATGTTCATTGTATCACTCCCTATAACCATTGAATAAACGCAGTTTTGTCCTCTGAATTGTAGCCTGCTTTTTTATAAAAGTCTAAAGTTTTATCGTTCTTTGAGCCTGTGAGCAACATCATTTTGTAGCAGTTCGCTTTCTGCGCAAGTTCTTTTGCATAATTAAGGCACGCTGTTGCGTAGCCTTTTCCTCTGTAATCAGCGTGAGTAACCACATTTTCAATAAAAGCATAGGGTCGGATATTTCTTGTAAGATTTGGAATAATCACACATACGCAGGAAGAAACAATTTTGCCGTCAACCTCGCAAACGATAATATGATGATTTTCATCGTTGCAAATCGTGTTCCATGTTTTTTCTAAATGTTCGCTGTGTTCAGGAACACCAAGTTCATGCAAATGCGTATATAATTCAAGCAACTTGTTCAGTTCGTTTATTTTGATTTCTCTAATCATTTTCATCACCGTAACAAAACATATTCTATTTAAATTGTACCACTAAATTAATAATATGGCAATTAGTTTTAAGGGTTGCTTTATATCAGATACAGCCTTGCTGTAAAGAATTTTCTTCTGTGCTTGTCCGATTCTGTTGCAAGAATGGCTGTGCGTTTATCAATCTTTCCGTATGATATGAATTTATAGCTTGCAAACGGCAAAACTTCCAATCGAGGGGACTCGTCAGGAACCGAGGAACTTGGGCACCTTGAAATGATTGGTGCCATTGTTTATCAGCTGACAAAGGATTTGACGGAGGATGAAATTAAAAAGTCCGGATTTGAGGACTATTTTGTAGACCACACTACGGGAATTTATCCGCAGTCCGCCTCGGGAGTGCCGTATAGTGCCGCTACAATGCAGGTCAAGGGAGACCCTATAACCGATTTGCACGAGAACATGGCTGCAGAGCAGAAGGCCAGAAGCACCTATGACAACATTTTGCGTTTCTGCGATGATTACGATGTAAAAGACGCTATCAGATTTTTGCGTGAGCGTGAGGTAGTGCATTATCAGCGTTTCGGGGAGAATCTCAGACTTCTGTCCGACAAGCTTGACGAAAAGAACTTCTATGCATTTAACCCATCCTTTGACAAAAAATGTTTCAGGCACAGTATGAAAAAGAAATAAATAATATCCTTTAAGGCAAATTGCATAATACTTCAAAATTTGAAATATTACAAATAAAACGGTTTGGCAGATTGAAACGCTGTCAAACCGTTTTTAGAGTTTGCCTGCAAAGATTGTTGATTTTTTTATATTGATACTATATAATTCTTACTGAACACACGGTAACACAGCGTTCTGTTTGATAAAAAACCGTAAAGCGGAATTTCTTTGGTATTGAGGTGGTTTTTTGTATAAGAAAGTAAAGTACAAGGCTTTTGAAATAATTGAATCCGGAAAAACCCTGCCCAGCCGGATATTTGACATATCAATTATTACATTAATTCTCTTAACTGTAATCTCTGTAGTAGTAAACACCTTTGATATACCGTATAACTGGAGAATTGTTTTCAGCAGATTTGAGCTTGTTTCGGTAATAGTATTCACTGTTGAATACCTGCTGAGAGTTTGGACATCAGACCTGCTTTATACGGAGCTTTCACCTATGCGAGCAAGGCTTAGATATATTTTTTCCTTTATGGCAATAATTGATTTGCTTGCTATTATGCCTTTTTATATGCTGTTTGTAATAAAAATTGATCTTGG
>CALYYZ010000153.1 GCA_945607165.1 uncultured Ruminococcus sp.
TTAAGACTGTACTCTGTGTTATCTTTACTATTTATTTTCCTTGTTTCTTCTTATTTGCTGAATAAATTTAACGGAAAAATATCTGTTTGTATTTTTGGTATTTCGTACCTATCATTTGGGGAATTCTTTTTTGGGCATTGTGGTCGAACAGGTGATGCTGATGCCTTATTTTTACTCTTATATCTTCTCTCTATGATATCATTGGTTTTTGCAAAACATCATCACTGGACGCTATACATTTTTGGACTTTGTTTTTCGCTTGCTTTCTTAACAAAAAGTTTTCACGCTGTTCCAATACTATTGATTGGTATTGCATATATTATTATTAGCAAGTTGTTTAAGTCATTGAAAGTTAAAGAGTATATTATATTAGGATTAACTATAGTAGGTCCGATATTAATATGGGCTATTTGTAGATATTTGGCTGATGGAATGCAATTTCTTGGTAGCATGTTCGGCGTTGATGTGACCAACAGGATAGCAAATGGCGTGAATAAAGGTGGATCGTATCTTGGTTTTGCAAAATCATTAGTAACGTACAGACCTACTCAAATCTTGATAGCAGTAATATTCTTATGCTATATTGTTGATGCTATTATCAATAAAACTATGAAAATAAAAATCAGTGAGTTACAACTCATATTGATAATATGGTTATCCGTTTCATTAATGTTTTTTAGTCTAACAAGAACTACTGAGTTTTGGTATTATTATCCAACATTTTTATGCATGATCTTATTAGCTTCCTCAATGTTGAGTAACTTGTTCTTAGAAATCGTAAAAAAAGGAATTAGTTCGAATAAGTTAGTTTTTGTTTCTACTTGTGTGATTGCTTTCGTTTTTATAGGTATCTGTGTAAAAGATGTTTATGGAAATATACAAAAAACATTTTATATTAGAAATACTTCAGCACAAAAAGCCATTACAAACTTTTCAAACGATTATCCAAATTATAACAGTTACGATTGTTATTTTATTAAAAACAATAGCGAGGATTTATATCCACCTGATATAGAAGAAGGAGTTTGGGAACAGTGCGATGTTTTATGTGCTGAGTTATCTGGAGATTATAAATGCTTAGATGGCAATGTGAATCAATTTGTTAAGAACGAAAAATCATTAGTTTTTATTGAAAAATCACTTATTATTAAATACGAAAATATGCTTGAAGAATTTCAGAGATACGAAGTATCTAACTATTATGTTTTTACTCATTAAACAGTTATAAACAACGAGCGAAGTTGAAATTAAACACCTTCGCTCGTTTCTTTTATCAGATTAGATACATATTCGCTTCGCGTAACTTATTTGTAATATTTCGTAATTTTTTACATCAAAATTAACTTTTAACATAACTAACAATTACTAACATTAAGATAATTAAATTTCCACATAGTTAACATATTTCCACATAGGAATATAGAATTGTATATCCTGCATAATAAAACATAACTTATACAGCGATACTGTATAAGTTGCACAACTAAATTCCAAAATGTAACCTGTGTTGTCAAAATATTTCATTTTTTTAAATTTATTTACAAAAAGGCTTGCTTTTTTTCTATATTCGTATTATAATAACATCACAATGTTTTTAAAGAATTTTAAAAAAGAAATATAAATGTTTGGAGAGAGTATAAAAATGAGATTACGCAAGCAGGAACTCGGAGACAGAAATTTAGTCGGAAATCGGGTTGAACAAGTAAGAAAGCAAAAGGGTATGAAACAAAAGGAACTCCTGGCACAGCTTCAGGTTAACGGTGTTGATATGAATGCTTCCGGTTTATCAAAGCTTGAGGGTCAGATAAGATTTGTAACAGATGTTGAGCTTGTTGCTCTTGCCGATATCTTAGAGGTTTCGGTTGACTATCTTCTCGGAAGAGATGTTAAGATGTGATTTATTCTATTTTTTATTTACCTTCATAATCAGCAAAAGGAGCCTAAGGGCTCCTTTTCTCTTTTAGGTTTGTTTCACAAATGCTTTCCGCAAGGTCACATATGCTTTTTGCTGCTTGTGAAGAAATATACTTTTTTTGATTGAATATCATTTCTTTGACATATTTTTCATTATCTATGAATCTAATAGCATTGTCTGCAATTTCTTCAGGAGAAGCACAAAGCTTACTCATTTTATGTTTTTCAAAATAGTGGGCGTTTTTTGTTTCGCAACCGGGTATAGAGATAGTGTGCAAAATAGGTATTCCGCATACTGCCGCTTCTGTAGACGACAGCCCGCCGGGTTTTGTAATAAACACTTCTCCTGCATGCAAATAAACAGCCATTTTATCGGTACTTCCAATTATTTTAGTTTTTTTCAGATCCATAGAAATCAGTTTATCGTAAAGTCCGGCATTACTTCCGCAGATTACTGCTAATCTGATGTCGTCTCTATTGCTAATAGCAGACTCAAGCTCAGATATAGCCTTTTCTATTTTTCCTGCTCCCATACTTCCGCCGGAAATAATTATATACTTTTTGTTTATATCTAAACCTAAAATTTCTTTGGCGGCAGCTTTGGAAATGCTTTCCGAAAAGCTTTTTTTAACCGGTATTCCATATGGATATATCTTCTTTTTCGGTATTTTTCTGTTTGTAAAATCGCACACCAAATCTTCAGCCGGAGCAATATATGCGTCACAAATTATTTCTTCCGTAAAGGGAATACAAACATAATCGGTTGCAATAAATATGGTTTTCGGAACATCAAAACCATGATTCCTAAGGTTGGTTAATATTTCGCCGGGAAAAATATGAGGCATAATTACGACATCAAAATGGTTTTCGCAGAGATAATTGTGTATTGTCTTTTCCATACCTCTGTTTATAAAGTAGACGGGAGAGCGAAAGGGGAGCTTTCTGTATAAATCTCCTGCCTTATAAATTGCTCCAAACAGTTTAGGAGTTTTCTGTACTGTTTTTATATAAGTGTTATTAATCACACTCTCAAGTTTATTGCTCCGCAGAGAATAAGGATTCAAAAATTTTACATTGTGTCCTCTTTTTTGCATTTCCTCCAATACGGCTTTCCCTGCCGAATTATGACCTCCGCCGGTACCGCAGGAAAAAATTAACACATCCATAACAGTCCCACCTTAAGCTTATCTTTCTTTTCCTTACTTGTAATTAATCTAAAGCATACTGCTATGGTTATTACAAAAAATCCGATACAAACAGATGTTATTTTTACCGTAAAAATCATAGCTATCACGGACGACAAAAAAGTTATCAGCGTTCTGTGAAAATGCGGTGTAATTCTTAATATCACTGAATAAAAAATAAAAAACAAAGCCAGAATTGCTACCGGAAACCAATACGGCAGCAGACCTAACAAGACGCCAAAGGTAGCAGCTATTCCTTTGCCGCCTTCAAACTTAAAGAATATAGGGAAAATATGTCCTATTACGGGTGCGGATAATACAGCGGCGAGCATTAGATTATCGCTGCTTTTGTCAGAAAAAAAGAAATTATAAGTAAAAACCGGGATAAAGCCTTTTAAAAGTTCACAAATTAATGTCATTGTGCCGCACCAAAAACCTCCGCACATATATGCGTTTGCTGTTCCGGGATTTTTATCCTTGCTTTTCTCTAATTTTTCATATTTATTAAACAGCTTTAAAAATAAACTTGAATACAAAACACTGCCTGAAAGATATCCTATTATAGAAAAAATAACGGCTATAATCATTACTTATAACCTCCAAAATTAGATATATTAATACATTTTCTGCTTTTTTAGAAGTATATCACAATATTGTGTCCTGTGCAATACTAATTAATGAAATTTAATTGCAAAAAAATCGAAAAAAACATATAAAAAGTATATAAAAAGTATTGACAATGTTAAAAGTATAATGTATAATGTAGATGAAGAAAAGACAAGGAGGTTTTAAAAATGAAAAGAAAACCTTTTGTAAAACATATTAAAGACTATATTCGGAGTCTTCCGCCCA
>CALYYZ010000154.1 GCA_945607165.1 uncultured Ruminococcus sp.
CGCCACCTTGCCAAGGTGGAGGTAGCGGGTTCGAGCCCCGTCATCCGCTCCAAATTTATCGCCCTTATCCGAAAGGATAGGGGCGTTTTTCTGCCTTGCTATTGGATTCTATAATAAATGCCCCAAAAAACAGAGCCTACAAAAATAGGCTCTGTTTGCTTTAGTATTATTCAGTTTTTCCTAAAATATTTGCGTAATATCATAACGATTGGCGTTCAGTCCTTCTGTACTTTGACGGAGTGGTGTTGTAGTACATTTTGAAGGCTCTGTTGAAATTTGAAATATTGTTGAAGCCCGACATTCCGGCAATTTCGATTATGGGAATATCGGTTGTAGTAAGGAGCATTGCAGCTCTGGTAAGACGAAGCTCATTGATATAGTTGACAAAGGTTGTGTTCATAAGCTCCTTAAACAAATGCGACACATAATACCGACTAAGTCCCGTGGTGGCGGCAATGGTGTCAAGGGATATTGCCTCGCAGAAGTTTTCGTTGATATACTCGGTGACCCTGCGTAGAGCACGGTACTTTTTACCCTGGGTTTCAATATCCATTATCTGTATATGACCGTTTGAAAAAAACAAATAAAAAATCTCATACATCTTGCCGTGAACTAACAGCTGAAAATAACTCGGCTTTTCAATTTCGGCTCTTGTAACCGCTTTAAATGAGCTGAGAGCTTCTCCGTAGTAATAGTTGTCGGGTGTAATTTTTGCAAAATGTGTGCAGTTGCCAGAGGTAAGTCCTCTTATTGCACTCTGGGGAATATACTCCTGTGTGAGAGACGCAGGTTTTGCGAGATTGAGAAGAATTACATCGACCTCGGCGCCCTTGTGATTTGTAATTCTGTATTTCTGATTAGGAGAAATGAAGTATATATCTCCCTGGCGCAGACTGTAGGAATTAGTTGCGGTTTCGATAGTCAGCACTCCTGCCCGAACAAGACCTAAAAACACCTCGTTGTGAAGGTTCCATCTGTCGCTTATTATCATCTCACCGCAGGCAACTCTGAAGGTTGAGCTTGATGTAGACGAGGATCTGAGAAAGTCAATACTCATAATAACACACCCTTAAACATTCAAAAAAATAATCAGTTATTAATGAACCACTGAATAAAAATAATGATATTTTGGTTTTCAAATAATACTATTGCACATATAAAATATTGTGTCAATATTTTTAGTCTGTTTTCATAAAAAACTGATATGTTTCCTAAAAAAACAAAAAATCTGATATTTTTCGGGAAACTGCCCGAAAACGGTCGGAAAAGAAAGCTTTATGCATATCAGTACAGCGACGAGATATCGGAAAGCATAGACCTGAATTTGTCGGCGGCTTCCTTGGGTGAGACAATCCTGATACCGGTGCCGAAGCCGAAAACCCAGGCGAAAAACTGCGGACTCGGCACAACCCTGACGCTTGCAATAAACCTTTCCTCGTTTTCCTTCGTAATAAACACATTCTGACCGAAACGGTCTGCAATTACTCCGACAAGGCTGTTATCTACGGAAAGGTCAACGGCAATTTCCTCGCCGCCGAACATTGAAAAAACGCCCTTTGTGTAGCTTGCAAGATCGAAGGAATCAAACAAATCCTTTCCGTCACGCTCGTCTTCGGTGACGGAAATACTTTCCATTTTGTCAACACGGTAATGCTTTATCTTTTTCGCTGCATTGTCGTATGCAATCAGATAATAGTTCTCATCGTCCCAGCAAAGCGCCCAGGGAGAAACCCTGTAAAGCTCACCGTTTTTCTTAGGCACCTTTACAATGCTTTTGCCGCCGTCAAAGCAAACCTGCCACTTGAAATATTTAAAGGTGATTTGCTTTCCTTTTTCGATTGCATTGTGCAGCTCGTCAACATTATAGTATATTTTTTCGTTGAGGGTTTTCACCCTGTTTGCCACATAAACCTGCCTTTGAAGCAGCTTGCCGTCGCTTTCGCTGACAAGCTTTTCAAGCTTGCAAATCAGCGACAGACTCTTTTTGTGGGTGATAAACCTTGAGCTTTGAATTGCGTCAACCAAAAGCTTCAGCTCGGCAAGCTCAAAGTCTCGGCTGCCGACATAGTACTTGACCGTTGAGGTTCTTATTTTGCAGATATCAACGCCGAAGGTGGAGAGTATATCTAAATCGTCATAAAGGCTTTTTCTTTCTGCACTGATACCCTGAAGGGCAAGCAGAGCCTTGATTTCATTTATGCTCAGCGGATGGTTCTCGTCTGTTTTTTCAAGCATAATTTTGTATAGATATAAAAGCTTTTGTTTTTGCATTGAGCTTCTGGACAAGGTTTTCACTCCTTTAATGCTAAAACCTTAGATTTATAATCAGGTTTTAGTATGAGTTGGTTTGAAGATTGTATAAAAGGAAACAGACCGTATTTGTGAACACAAAATTTACCGTCTGTTTCCGTAACAAGTATAGTTGCTTATTCGGTTTTGTTTGCGCCCTTGGGACTGTTTTCGGCTTTTTGCGAAAGCTTATTTTCGAGAGCCTCTTTTCCGACAGCAAGCATAAGCTTAATTCTGTTTTCCTGATTAACCTTAGGCGCACCGGGGTCATAGTCAATGGTGACAATATTGGCGTTTGGCATTTTTTCCTTGATTCTGCGGATTGCTCCCTTGCCGTTTATGTGGTTGGGCAGACATCCGAAGGGTTGGGTGCAGACGATGTTTTCATAGCCCTTTTCAACAAGCTCCATCATCTCGGCGGTCAGCAGCCAGCCTTCTCCCATCTTGCTGCCGTAGCCGATAACGCCCTTGACAATCTTCTTGGTTTTTGCGTACTCGTGGGGCGGCTCAAAACCGAACTTCAGCGCAGCGTCAACCATTATTTTTTCAACCTTTGACAGATATCCCAGAAGAGCCTTGCAGAACTTGTATTTCAGACTGCTTCCGCCGAACATCTTATAGTCCTCAATGCGGTTGTCAACCTTAAAGGCGGCAAAGCCCATAAGTCCGGGCAGGCAGACCTCACAGTCCTGCTCGGCGAGGAATTCTTCAAGCCCGTTATTTGCCATTTTTGAGTATTTTACATATATTTCGCCGACAATTCCAACCTTGACCTTGGGTGTTCGGTTAAGCTCAATTTTGGAAAAATCCTTTGTCATCTGATACAGATTATCGTCAAGCTCCTCAAGGGTGTAGCCCTTGCCCTCGATGAGCAAATCGGAAACCCTGTTGCTCCACGCTTCGACAAGAGCCATGCTCTCGCCCTTGTTGACCTCATACGGCTTAGTCTGATTTGACAAAAGCATTAGCTGGTCGCCGTAAACAAGTCCGCCTACAAACCTGCGGATAAGCGAAAGCGAAAGCGAAAAACCGCTGTTTCTCTCCATACCGAAGGATAATGAGATAACGGGTACAAACTCAAAGCCTGCCTTTTTCAGAGCCTTTCTGAGCAGGAAAATGTAGTTTGAAGCACGGCAGCCTCCGCCTGTCTGAGTAATCATAAGGGCAACTTTATGTACATCATATTTTCCGCTTTGCAGGGCATGGATAAACTGTCCGATTACAAGCAGAGCGGGGTAGCAGGTGTCATTGTGAACATACTTAAGCCCGGTCTGCGCAATCTCCGGCCCTGTTGTGTCAAGAAGCTCAGAGGTGTAGCCGTAGTGTGTAAAAACCTCCTTGAGTATACGAAAATGAATGGGAGCCATATTGGGCATAAGGATTGTGTATTCCTTTTTCATTTGCTTTGTAAAAAGCAGCCTGCCTGTTTTTTTGTCATACTTAAGCTCAGCCATAATGCCGTCCTTTCAACAAACCCGATTATTCTTCAAGCGGATATCAGCCGTTGTCAATCGCCGCCAGCAAGCTGCGCAGACGAATTTTTACGGCACCCAGGTTTGTAATCTCATCTATTTTAATCTGAGTATATATCTTATTGCTTTTTTCAAGAATCTCACGCACCTCATCGGTGGTGATTGCGTCTACTCCGCAGCCG
>CALYYZ010000155.1 GCA_945607165.1 uncultured Ruminococcus sp.
CCCGCTATGATTCAGCTTCTTATCATATACTATGTAATCTTTGCTTCAAGCTCTATAAACAATGTGTTTGTTGCAATTATCGCTTTCGGACTTAACTCTTCTGCATATGTTGCGGAAATCGTCAGATCAGGTATTAATTCTGTTGACGAGGGACAGTTTGAGGCTGGCAGAAGCCTTGGCTTTAGCTACACTCAGACAATGATAAACTTTATTCTGCCCCAGGCGGTGAAAAACATTCTTCCCGCACTCGGCAACGAGCTTATTGTGCTTATAAAGGAAACCTCAATAGCAGGCTATATCGGTATTGTTGACCTTACCAAGGCAGGAGATATCATCAGAAGCCGCACATACGACGCTTTCCTGCCGCTTATAGCAGTAGCTCTTGTTTATCTTGTTATCGTAGTTGCACTTACAGCAGTATTCAGCAGAATGGAAAAGAGGTTGAAAAAAGATGCAAAATAATTCAGAGGTTATGATTCGTATTGAGGATCTTCATAAATCTTTTGGTGACCATCAGGTTTTAAACGGTATTAATATCGAAATAAGGCGAGGAGAGGTTCTTGTTGTAATAGGACCGTCGGGCTGCGGAAAATCAACATTTTTGCGCTGCATAAATCTGCTTGAAACTCCAACAAACGGTCATATTTATCTTGACGGCACAGATATTACCTCAAAAAAGGCTGACATTAACAAGGAACGCCAGAAAATGATGATGGTTTTTCAGCAGTTTAATTTGTTTAACAATAAAACAATACTGCAAAATCTTACCGTAGGACCTATGAAGCTCAGGAAGCTTTCAAAGGAAGACGCAGAAAAACTCGCTATGACTCAGCTTACAAGAGTAGGCCTTGCCGACAAGGCTAATGCTTATCCCAGCCAGCTGTCGGGCGGACAAAAGCAACGAGCTGCAATTTGCAGAGCGCTTTGTATGGAGCCTGAGGTGATTCTGTTTGATGAGCCAACATCAGCGCTTGACCCCGAAATGGTTGGAGAGGTGCTTGATGTTATGAAGGAGCTTGCAAGGTCCGGAATGACAATGATTTGCGTAACCCACGAGATGGGATTTGCCCGTGAGGTTGCTTCAAGGGTAATCTTTATTGACGAGGGCAATATTGCAGAGGACAATAATCCCAAGGAGGTCTTCGGCAACCCAAAAAATCAAAGGTTAAAGGACTTTTTGTCAAAAATACTGTAATTATCTTTCTATACCGATTACTGATTAACGAATTATATTAATAGTATCAGAATCAACTTAAAAAGGAGCCGCACAATGCAGCTCCTTTTAATATTATATGTGTATATTTGTCCGATTGGCTTACAGAAAACCCGATTAAAACTTTATTTTAGCTGAAATGTATTCGCTGAGCTTGTCAACAGCAACTCTTTCCTGCTGCATTGTGTCTCGGTCACGAACGGTTACGCATCCGTCGTCAATCGAGTCAAAGTCATAGGTGATACAAAGCGGTGTGCCGATTTCATCCTGTCTTCTGTAGCGTTTACCGATAGAACCGGCGTCATCGTAGTCTACCATAAAGTCCTTAGACAGCATTTCGTAAACCTTTTCTGCATTTTCGCCGAGCTTTTTGGAAAGCGGAAGTACTGCCGCTTTGAACGGTGCAAGTGCCGGATGAAGTCTTAACACAACTCTTGTATCCTTCTCGTCAACTGCTTCCTCGTCATAAGCCTCAACAACCAGAGAGAGGAACAAACGCTCAACACCGAGCGAAGGCTCTATTACATAGGGAATATATTTCTCATTTGTTGTCTGATCAAAGTATTCAATGGGCTTTCCGCAGGTTTTGCTGTGCTGGCTTAAATCATAGTCTGTTCTGTCTGCAACACCCCAAAGTTCGCCCCAGCCAAACGGGAAGAGGTATTCAAAGTCGGTTGTAGCCTTTGAATAGAAGCAAAGCTCCTCGGCGGAGTGATCACGGAGTCTGAGGTTTTCTTCTTTAATTCCGAGTGAATACAGGAAGTCACGGCAGAAGCCTCTCCAATACTCAAACCACTCAAGGTCTGTTCCCGGCTTGCAGAAGAACTCAAGCTCCATCTGCTCAAACTCACGCACACGGAAAATGAAATTTCCGGGGGTGATTTCATTGCGGAAGGATTTTCCGATCTGTGCAACACCGAATGGGATTTTCTTTCTGCTTGTTCTCTGAATATTTGAGAAGTTTACAAAAATGCCCTGCGCTGTTTCGGGGCGAAGATATATTTCATTTTTGCTGTCCTCGGTAACGCCCTGAAAAGTCTTGAACATAAGGTTAAACTGACGGATATCGGTGAAGTTGTGCTTTCCGCAGTTTGGACAGGGAATTTCTTTCTCTTTTATGTAATCGGTCATCTGCTCGTTTGTCCAGCCGGCAACATTTGTGCCGTCAAAATCCTCGATAAGGTTGTCGGCACGGTGACGGGTTTTGCACTCCTTGCAGTCCATAAGAGGATCTGAAAAACCGCCCAAATGTCCCGAAGCAACCCAGGTCTGCGGATTCATCAGGATTGCAGAGTCAAGTCCTACATTGTATTTGTTTTCCTGAACAAACTTTTTGAGCCAAGCCTGCTTGATATTATTTTTAAGAGCCATACCCAAGGGACCGTAATCCCAAGTATTTGCAAGTCCGCCGTAAATCTCAGAGCCGGGATACACAAAGCCTCTGCCCTTGCAAAGCGCTACAATTTTGTCCATGCTCTTTTTATTGTTATCCATATAAAAACCTCATTTCTTTGAGAATTGTACAATGAAAATAATACAATTTTTTTCAATTTATGTCAAGAGAATCAATGCAATTATACTTGCTTGAATCAATCAATTATTCTTGCTTGAATGAATTAGTAAAATAATGGCAGTGTGTACAATTTTGTGCTTTGTTTTTTAGTAAAAAGATAAAATTATTTTTACACTCAGCATTTTTCCCGAAAAGCTATTGTATTAATTTGTTATTTGATATATAATGTAATTACTCAGAATTTGAGTATATAAAAAAGGAGGACAAATTAGATGAAAAGATCATCAAAATTCATCAGTTTGGTGCTTGCAGTGATTTTGGCTGCTTCCTGTTTTGCAGGTTTAGCTACAGTTTCTGCATCAGCCGCAGATGAACAAAGAATTTATTTTGAAGTTCCTACCCTTGAGGAATGGGGAACAACACAGCAGGTTTATTGCCATGTTTACAAAATTTACGGCGGAACACAGGAAGATTTCCCCACAACATCTTGGCAGTCAAGGTCTGAAATGTGCAGGGCGGTACGAGGCCAAGACGGTCTTTACTATTATGATATCGGTGCTGTTACAGTGAAGGATGCCGAAGGTAACAATGTTAAGCTTCCTCGTGCAATAGAGGACGGTGCAGACTATGCCCTTCTTTTCTCAACAGTTGATACTACCGGTGCAAGTCATCAGACAGGCAACATTACTTTCGGTAAGGAATGTATGGGTGACGCAGTTTACCTGACAGGCGGTATGGTTGAGAATACCGAAGATTCAATGAAGTTGGACTACGAGGCTTCTTGGAGAAATAACGGCGATAAGTATGGCTCAAAGAGAAGTATCACATCAACTGGTAGGGTTGTTGGTAACTGCTATCCTCAGTATCAGCCTAAGGAAGAAATGGTTTCATATTGGATTCACGATTGGGCTGTAATTAACGCTTCAATCCTTACAACAGAAATCGCTCAGAGTGTATGCGCAGAGGTTGGCGCAGAGCCTATTGATGCTTACAACTACTATGTTAATTTGTTCGAGAAGGAATTAGCAGATCCTGAAACTTATCCTAATGTAGCTTCTGCTGAGGCTGCTGCGGCTCTTCTCGGTGTAGATCCTACACCTGCAACAACAGAGGCTCCTACAGAGGCTCCCACAGAGGCTCCTACAGAGGCTCCCACAGAAGCTCCTACAGAGG
>CALYYZ010000156.1 GCA_945607165.1 uncultured Ruminococcus sp.
CGATTTTGGTTTTGACAAAAAAACCTCCGATGCTATAGCAGCCCTTGAAAACAACAACTGTTTACCTCATGCAATTATTATCGAAAGCAGCAATGATGATATTGCGAGAAGAATTGCAGATTATTTGGCAATGTTCTATATCTGCCGAGATGAAAACAGACCTTGCGGCAAGTGTGTTCATTGTCAAAAAATATCAAAAGGTATTCATCCCGATGTTACATACCCAAAGCCTGAGAACAAGTCAAAAACCTATTCAATCAGACAAATTACCGAAATTACCGAGGATTCTGCAATAGCGGCTAATGATTCGGATTCAAAGGTATATATTTTTGAGAGATGCGACGAAAGGCTTAATGCGCTTGATCAAAATTCTTTGCTCAAGCTTATTGAGGAACCCCCCGAAAACCGCTTCTTCATATTTATCTGCAAAAATTCTAGATCCCTGCTTTTGACAATTCGCTCTCGGTGTGCAACAGTAAGAGCAGTAGATAACACAAGGAATGTTGAGATTTTTGAGCAGGCAAGGACGATAGTGAATGGTATAATTTCTCTCAAGGAATACGATCTTTTGCTTGCATTGCGATGTCTGGCTAACAAAGAGTCTTCATATGCAATATTGAGTGAAGTAAGAAGAATTCTTTGTGACGGACTTTTGTTACTCAGCGGTTCAAAGCCGGTGGCAGACTCTGAGCTTGCTGACAGTTTATCGTCAAGATTTACTCGAAAAACTATTATTGATCTTTTACAGTTAACTTCTGAAGCTGCTGAAAAGGTAAGATATAATATTAATTTCAATTTATTCACAACCCGGTTGTGCGGAGAATATAGGAGGATTTCATGGCAGAGGTAATAGGAGTAAGATTTAAAGAGGTCGGAAAGGTGTACTATTTCGATCCTCTTGAATATAAGCTTAATAAGGGTGATATGGTTATTGTTGAAACTGCAAGAGGTCTTGAATGTGGTGAGGTAGCTACACCCAATAAGACAATAGAGGAGGGCGAGCTTTCTCATCCGCTAAAGCCTGTTATAAGAGTTGCGAATGAAAAGGATCTTAACCATCTTGCTGAAAACAAAATAAGAGAACGGAAGGCGTTTGAGCTTTGTGAGCAAAAAATCGCCCAGCATAAGCTTGATATGAAGCTTGTAAATGTTGAATATACTTTTGACAACAGTAAAATATTATTTTACTTTACCGCAGACGGCAGGGTTGATTTCAGAGCCCTTGTAAAAGATCTTGCGTATGTGTTTAAAACACGAATTGAACTCAGACAAATTGGAGTTCGTGACGAGGCAAAAATGCTCGGAGGACTCGGAATATGCGGAAAACCGTTTTGCTGTGCAACATATATGGGCGAATTTCAGCCTGTTTCCATTAAAATGGCAAAGGAACAGGGACTTTCGCTGTCTCCGACAAAGATTTCAGGCACCTGCGGCAGACTTATGTGTTGCCTGAAATATGAACAGGAGGCATATACCGATTTGCTTAAGAGGACTCCTAAGATCGGAGCAATAGTAAACACTCCTGAGGGCAGAGGACTTGTTGTTGAAAACAACCTTATTGCCGGAACCTTAAAGGTTAAACTTAACAATACTCCGGATGATGTTGCGCCAAAGACCTTTACCGTTAAGCAATGCAAGCTTGTCAAGGACGGATATATCAAGGTGGACAGAAAGGAAATTGAAGAGTTCAAAAATCTGGAATAAAAATCTGTAATAAAATATTGTTTAGTTTTGTAAAATTCTGAAAAATTCTGTTTAAACATTTACAATTAATAAATTATATGATACAATTAGTATGAAATTTAATAAGGAGGTGTACTACTATGGCATATGTAATTTCTGATGATTGCATCTCTTGCGGTGCTTGTGCTGATGCTTGCCCCTGTTCTGCTATTTCAGAGGGTGACGGCAAGTATGTTATCGACGCTGATACATGCGCCGGTTGCGGAGCTTGTGCTGATGTTTGCCCCGTTGGAGCTCCTCAGGAGGGTTGATTCTGACGGAATCGAGTTTAAACGGCAAGGGTTTCCTTGCCGTTTTTGTCATATTGTCAATTTATGCACTGATGAAATCTTTACTGTATCTTTAATTTACAGTAATCATATATAATATTTGAACGGAGACTAATATGCAGTATAAAAGGCTTGAACCACTTGGAAACGGACTGAGTATTTTTGTTACTGATGAGCATCATTTTACCACGGACACAATATTGCTTGCCGATTTTTCACAACCTCGTTGCGGTAATCGTTGTGTTGACCTTGGTACTGGCTGCGGTACTATTCCGATTATTTGGTGCAGAGAACTAAGCAATCTTTCTGTCACTGCAGTTGAAATCCAAAAGAACGCTTATGATTTAGCCTGTGAAAATGTCACTTATAATGGACTTGAGAAAAAAATATCAGTACTCAATTCCGACCTGAAGGAGCTTAAGGGAAAAATAGAATACGGAAGCGTTGACCTTGTTGTCTGCAATCCGCCGTACAAATTATCAGGAAGCGGAATAATTAATTCCGAAGCAACAAGGAAAATTGCCCGGCACGAAACCGAGTGTACGCTTGACGATATTTGTCAGGCTGCCTCAAACCTTTTACAGTTTGGCGGCAGGTTGTGTATATGTCAGCGTCCCGAGCGACTTGCCGACGCAATGGAATCAATGCGAAGATTTAACATTGAACCCAAGACTTTGCGACTTGTCCAACAACGCTTATCAAAGCCGCCCAAGCTCTTTTTGCTTGAGGGACGAAGAGGAGGAAAGAGGGGCTTTCTGAATGTTATGCCTACTCTTTTTATTGAAAACGAAAAAGGCGACTTTTCGGATGAAATGTTAAGAATTTACGGAAGTTACAAGAAAGACTTTATTTAGATTCAGGAGGAGAAGATGAGCGGAATACTTTATGTAACCGGTACGCCCATAGGCAATCTTTCGGATTTTTCACCCCGTGCAGTTGAGACATTGAAATCTGTCGATTTCATTGCTGCTGAGGACACAAGGGTTACCCTAAAGCTGCTTAATCACTTCGGCATTAAAAAACCTTTGGTTAGCTACTTTGAACATAACAAGCGTGAACGAGGAGAAACTATCTGTGCAAGGATACTTTCAGGAGAAAACTGTGCAATAGTAACCGATGCCGGTATGCCTTGTATTTCAGATCCGGGAGAAGATCTCATAAAACTGTGTGAGAAAATGGGTATTCAAACAGTAGTAATACCTGGACCGAGCGCAGTTATTTCGGCACTCGCTGTTTCCGGCCTTGATACGGGAAGATTTACTTTTGAGGGTTTTCTCAGTGTAAATAAGCCCGGTCGCAAGGAACATTTACAGAGTCTTGTCGATGAGCGCCGCACCATGGTGTTTTATGAGGCTCCGCATAAGCTTGCTCAGACGCTCAGGGATTTTTACAATACTTTTGGTAACCGTAAGCTCTCGATTGTTCGTGAGATTACCAAGCTGCATGAACAGGTTATCAGAACAACTACCGAGCTTGCCGTGCAAAATTACTCCGACGGTTCCTTGAAGGGTGAGATTGTCCTTGTGCTTGAGGGTGCGACAAATCAGCAGAAAGAAAAGGAATATTCACTTCAGGATGCAGTTGAGATTGCTAAAACCCTTACAGAAAAAGGGGAAAAAGCTACTCAGGCTGCAAAAACAGCAGCGGAGATAACAGGTTTTAGAAAAAATGAAATATACAGGGAGCTTTTGTAATGACATATGAAACAGCACTTGAAAAAATACATTCTTTGTTGACCTTTGGATCCCGACCGGGTCTTGACAGAATGAGAACATTACTTTGCCGTTTGGGCAATCCTCAGGATAACCTAAAATACATTCATGTTGCAGTGACCAACGGAAAAGGCTCT
>CALYYZ010000157.1 GCA_945607165.1 uncultured Ruminococcus sp.
AAGCACAGGCTCGCCCACCTGAAAGAGCATTTCCTTGATAGCTGCATTTGCAGTGTTTACATAGTTTGGTGCGGCAGAGTATTTCACCGCAAGAGCGTCGTCGGCATATTTAAAATCCGGCAAATAAATATCCACAAGTCCGTCAAGCATAGCTAAGGTTTTAGCAGCTGTATATCCGCTGCAATTATAGACTATGGGCAAATTCGGTTTATAAATTTCAAGACTCTGCACAACAGCGTGTGCAAAGTGGTCGGCACTGACAAGATTAATATTATGAACACCCTGCTGTTCAAGCCTTTTATAGCAGTCGGCAAGCTCTGAGGCAGTAATTGTCCTGCCCTTATTAAGAGCTGATATCTCATAGTTTTGGCAATAAACACACCTCATTGAACAGCCGGAAAAGAACACGGTTCCGCTTCCTCTTTCTCCGCTTATGCAAGGCTCTTCTCCAAAATGGGGCGCAACCCTTGCAACAACGGGAAGAGAACCCATTTTGCAAAACCCGTCACCCACCGTTTCAGTGCGTTTTGCATTACACCTTCTCGGACATAAATTGCAAATCATAATAATCACCGAATATATTTTAGCATAAAGTCGGCACAAAGTCGAGAACTTATTAAACCTCAAAATCGGTCAGGAAGTCCTCGACAATGTCATAAATATGACACGGTTCAATTTTACAGTCATTAAAAAGCTCAACCAGCTTTTTAGCTTTATCATAGTCTTCCGTAATATCCGGTATAGATTTCACCGGCTTACCTCTTTTATATAGCGCAACACCGTAATTAACCGCAAACAGGCTGTTGTTATTTATTAGTTTATAGATATGCTCTTCACTCCGCTGTAGTGATTATAATTCACTTATATTATACATTATCATATTTATGCTGTCAATAATTCTATATCCTCATTATCTTGCTACACAAAATATTGTTTACCATCAACTGATTTATGCACAATATACAAATATTTTTGTTAAAATTTGTTGGCATCACAGCTTTATAATTCCGAATTAGAAATATAAAATTGTCAATTATAGTTAAAATATAATCAGCGGATTATGTCTGAAAAAAACAAGGAGTGATAATATATGAAACTCAGAAAAACTCTGTCGCTTCTGCTTTCTGCCACAATGCTGGCCGGTATGGCTTCGTTTGCAGCTAACGCAGCATCAAGCAGTGCAGGAGAAGTGGGTGCAGGCAGCTACTACAACGGAAGCTACCTTGAAACCTATGCGAGCAATGCATATAACGAGCAGGGTCTTGGTGCTGTTTACAGCAAGGCTTCGACCACATGGAAAACATGGTCTCCCGAGGCAACCTCGGTAAAGCTTAAGCTTTACAAAACCGGCTCAGACTCTGAGTCAGGAGCAGGCGTTATCGGCACATACGATCTGAGCAAAAACAGTACAACCGGTGTGTGGTCAACAACGCTTACGGGTGACTATAAAAATGTTTACTATACCTACATAATCACAGTAAACGGCTCAACAAACGAAACACAGGATGTTTACTCAAAGGCAGTCGGTGTCAACGGTAACCGTTCAATGGTAGTTGACCTTGACTCAACAGACCCCGAGGGCTGGAACAATGACAAGCATGTGCTTTTTGACAGTGCGTCCGAGGCTGTTGTTTGGGAGGTTCATGTGCGCGACTTCTCAATAGCCAAAAATTCCGGCGTCAGCGAAGAAAACAAGGGCAGATATCTTGCCTTTGCAGAGGGCGGTACAAAGCTCAATTCCGACACAAGCGCAGACGCTGTTTCAACAGGTATTGACTATCTTGTTAAGCGTGGAATTAACTGTGTTCAGCTGATGCCTGTTTATGACTTCCAGTCGGTTGACGAGGCAGCAGTAGCTTCCTCAACAAACCGCAACTGGGGCTATGACCCTCAGAACTACAACGCTCCCGAGGGCTCATATTCTTCAAATCCCTATGACGGAAATGTGAGAATCACAGAGTTCAAGCAGATGGTTCAGGCTTTGCACGACAGAGGAATTTCTGTTGTAATGGATGTTGTTTACAACCACACCTACACAACCGAAGGCTCCTGCCTGTCAAAAACAGTGCCTAACTATTACTACAGAAAAACTTCTGCAACAAAATATTCAAACGGCTCGGGCTGCGGAAACGAAACTGCTTCCGATAAGCTTATGTACAGAAAATATATGATCGAGTCTATCAAGTATTGGGCAGAGGAATACCACATTGACGGATTCCGTTTTGACCTTATGGGTATTCACGACATTACAACAATGAATATGATTCGTTCTGAGCTTGACGGACTCTATGCCGACGGTTCGGGCAAAAAAATACTTATGTACGGTGAGCCTTGGACAGGAGGTACTGTTGCTATTTCCGACGGCTGTTCACAGGGCAAGGCTTCTCAGCTTGATTCAAGAGTAGGTATGTTCTGCGACAGCTACCGTGACGCTATCAAGGGCGGTACAAACGACGCCTCAAAGGGTTATGTACAGGGAGATACAGGCAAAACAAGCACCGTAGTAAGCGGTGTAAAGGGCAAGGGCTTCTCGGCAAAGGCTCCGTCACAAACCATTGCCTATGCCGACGCTCACGACAACCTAATACTCTGGGATAAAATTGTAAAGAGTAACGGCTCTACAAGCTGGAGCTCAACTAACGCTTCATACATTTCTCAGATGAAGGTAGTAATGACCTTGCTTATGACCTCTCAGGGCATACCCTTTATGACGGCAGGCTCGGAGATGTGCCGTACAAAGCAAGGCGATCACAACAGCTATAAATCAAGCGATTCCATAAATGAGATTGACTGGTCAAGAGCAAAAACATATTCCGAGGTAGTAGACTATTACAAGGGACTGCTTCAGATAAGAGAAAACTACACTCCTATGAAGAGCAGCAGCTTCAATACTCCCACCTTCCAGTCTACTGACGGCTATGTTGTAGCCTACACCTACACAAACAGCAAGTCTGACGAGTGGGGCAAGGTTTGTGTGCTTGTAAACAGCGGTACACAGGCTTATAGCATTAACCTTGACGGAAGCGGCTGGACTGTTGTTGCCAACGGAACAAAGGCAGGACTTAAGAGCCTCGGCACAGTTTCCGGCAGCTCATATTCCGTACCTGCAAGGGGTTCTGTTGTGCTTGTTGAGTCAGCAACCTTCTCAAGACTCAAAAACGCAGAGCCTTCATACGGCACACTCACGGTAAATCATGTTGACGAGTCCGGTACAGTTTTGAAAACCTCCACTGCCACCTACAAGGAAGGCTCAACCTATCGTGCTCTTCCCGACAGCACAATTCTTTATGACCACTCTCTTGTCGGCACCGAAGGCACTACCTCGGGCACAGTAGTCGGCGGTCAGAACTACACTGTAACATTCACCTATAAGTCAAGCGGAGTATCTTCGGGATATCTTACCGTAAAATATCTCGACAGCAACGGAACACCTGTAAAAGACGAGGTTTCCTACCGTCTCAAAGAGGGCGACAAGTACGAGATTCCCTCTGTTGCAGTTCAGGGTTATCAGTTGGATACCGACAAGTATCCGACTCAGACCTACGGTGTGTTCGATGGCAACAGCAAGACTGTCACCTTTACATATAAGCCGCTTGACTCAACAAGTATAACAGTACACTATTATGACACTAACGGTTGGGGCAAGATTCGCTGTTATTCATACACAGACGACGGCAAAGAGCCCAACGGAATTTGGGACAATGCTACGCTGATGACAAGCGAGGGTAACGGCTGGTATGTTGCCACCGTTCCTGCAACAAGCGCATATGTAATGTTCCACCCGACATCAGGCAGCGCTCAGGAACCCGGCTC
>CALYYZ010000158.1 GCA_945607165.1 uncultured Ruminococcus sp.
GCAAATATTTGGCGTCTCTCGGTTATGACCTCATAATTGTTGCAAGGAGCACCGATAAGCTCAATGAGTTGAAAAAGGAATTATCCTCCGTGAATGTCCGTGTAATAACACTGGATTTCACCAGAGAGCATGATTGCTTTGATTTATATGAGCATATTAAGGATGAACAGGTTGATTTTTTAGTAAACAACGCCGGCTTCGGTGCATACGGAAAATTCAGTGATGTGCCGCTTGAAACTGAAATCGGGCTTATTCACACGAATGTTGTAGCAGTTCATGTTTTGACTAAGCTTTTTCTGAAAGATATGATAAAAAGAAACAGCGGCTGCATACTTAATGTAGGTTCAGCTGCGGGCTTTTTGGCTGGACCAACCTTTTCAAGCTATTACGCTTCAAAAAATTATGTTGTAAGGCTGACTCAGGCAATACACGAGGAGCTCAGAAGAGATAATATTGATGTCAAGGTCTCGGCTTTGTGCCCCGGTCCGGTGGAGACAAATTTCAATAAAACGGCAAATGTAAAATTTTGCATAAGGGGACTTGACGCCGCATATGTTGCAAAGTATGCTGTTGACAAGGCATTAAAAGGGAAGATGATTATTACACCCGGCTTCCAAATGAAAGCGGCAAAATTCCTTCAGCATTTTGCAAGTGAAAACCTTCTTACAAGAATCTCCTATAATGTCCAACAAAGAAAAAACGGAAAATAGTTTTGGGTGAGTTTATGAATTTCACTAAAAAGATTGTAAAGCGAGTAAGGTCTGTATATAGTCTGTTTGAGCCACTTACAAGCAAATGCATAGACGATAATATTTTTGCCATTGCCGGTCAGTCGGCATTCTTTATTATATTGTCAGCTGTTCCGCTGATTATGTTCATAGTATCCTTACTACAGAATTTTAAAATTCCCGTGGAGTATCTTCAAAGAATATTTTTGGGATTTTTTTCCGAAAATATGACTGATCAGTTGATTTCATTTTTAACCGATGCCTATGCCAACACCGTGGGTATTTCGTTAATCACTCTTATAATTACTCTTTGGTCTGCTGCTCAGGGTATACACGCTCTGACAAACGGCCTTAACCGCATTTATGACGCATATGAAAACAGAAATTGGCTCTATCGCAGATTAAGGGCAATGCTGTATACGGTAGCCTTGTTTGTTATTATCTTAGTATCTATAGTAATCATTATTTTAGGTTCTTCAATAAACCATTGGCTGTCTCCATATCTTAAATATGTGCCCGATATAGTCACAACGATTTATAATCTCAGATACATTCTTGTGTTTTTTGCGTTCGTTTCAATATTTGCCGTAATATTCAGAAATTTTCCAAATGTAACAAGGGAAGAGCACAAGGAATACGGAATAAAATCTCAGCTCCCGGGAGCCTTTTTGTGTACGGTATCTTGGTATGTTCTGTCTTTCGGAATATCAATTTATGTTGACGATTTTAACGGCTTTTCGGTATATGGAGGACTTACAAGACTTGCAGTGATGATGGTTTGGCTCTATTTCTGTATGGTATGTCTTATGGTTTGTGCTGAAATTAACTATGTTTATCACGACAAAATAAAAGCAATCAGTTCAAAAAAAATATTTCGTGCAAAAAAATAGGCAGGATTACCCGCCTATTTTTGTTTTTTGAAAATCCAATCATCTATACTGTTTTTATTAACTATATATGCCTTTTTTGCAATCAAGGCTAACGGTGTGTCGCTGAAGCTGTCCGAATAGAAGTTGTCTATGGGTTCGTTTTTGAAAACCTGTCTGAATCTCTTAACCTTTTCTTCACCATGACAGTTGATTCCGTCGTAAATTCCGCTGCGGCTGTCAACTTTCGATGCTATCAAATATCTTATATTGATTCTATTACATATTTTCTTTAGCAAAAACTCCGGTGATGCCGATATTATTACATCATCTTCTTTTTGGATAACAAAGTAGAAATCCTTTATCTTGCTTTCATTTTTATCCCAAAAATCCAAAACATCCTTTTCGATATCACAATATTTTAAAAATCTATACATTTTTTCCTTAAACTCTGTTTTTGTCCCTTTTTTAAACAGGTAGTATTTCGTAAATGCGACTGCAAGCGAGGGAATAAGAAACAGAATTTTTTTATGCCTTTTTAAAGAGAATAAATAGAAATCGGCTGTTGAATCGCCGTCATATATTGTTTTGTCAAAATCATAAACATTCATTCTAAGCCCCTGTTCCAAGCTGCTTTTTGCGCTCAAAATATTACACACAATTATATCAATTAATTTGCAGCTTGACAAGTGTTGCATTTTATTCTGTTTTGTAGTAAAATGTATTATGAGATTGTATTATTGTATGGATAAGGAGCGAATTTGTGTTTGGTTATCTTCAAATTCAAAAAAGCGAGCTGCTTGTAAGAGAATTTGAAGCATACAAGGCTGTATATTGCGGACTTTGCAAACAGATGGGAAAGGATTATTCTTTTCTCTCTCGGTTTAGTTTAAGCTATGACTGCACCTTCTATGCTATGCTTCTTATGTCGCTTAGCAGAAGCTGCAGCGGCTTTCGTGACGGACGCTGTACATTTAATCCGCTGAAAAAATGCAAATATTCAAACTGTGAAAATGACGCCTTGAGTAAGGCGGCTGCTTTTTCTGTGATATCTGTGTACTACAAGCTGAAGGATGATTTAAATGACAGCGGTTTTTTCAGAAAAATTATAACCGGAGCAGTTCTCCCATTTTTTTCGCATTGGCACAAAAAGGCAGCAAAAAAATATTCTGAGATTGACGCCTTTGCCGAAGAAATGATGAGACTTCAATCTAAAGCTGAATCAAATTCGGACTGTTCAGTTGATGAAGCAGCGCATCCAACTGCATATATGCTTGCAAATGTCTTTTCCTTGGAAGCAGGCGATGAAACCACTTCAAGAATATATTATGAATTTGGTTATCATATCGGAAGGTGGATATATCTTGTTGATGCCGCTGATGATTTATCAGATGATATAAAAAAAGGACTTTTTAATCCCTTCCATACAAACGGCGGTAGATTTTCAAAGGAACAAATTATGTCAATTCTCAATCAATCACTTGCCAGAGCTTATGAAGCCTACAATTTAATTGATATAAAGGATTTTAAGGGAATACTTGATAATATGATGATGATGGGATTTCCCGCGTCTCAAAACAAAGTAATTGAAAAATTAAACGGAGGTTGCAATGAATAATCCATATGAGGTACTCGGCGTTTCAGAAAACGCTTCTGATGAGGAAATCAAGAAAGCATACAGAGAACTTGCCAAAAAGTACCATCCCGATAACTATGCAGACAGTCCTCTGGCTGATGTTGCCGAAAAGAAAATGAAGGAAATCAACGAAGCTTATGAAGCAATTAATCAGATGCGTCAGAAGGGAAAGGGCACAGGCTCTACCGGCAGCTCATCATATTCCGCTTCTTCAAGCTCACAGTTTTATAATGTGAGGCTCTATATACAGCGCAATATGATTGACCAAGCTGAGCAGGCTCTAAATGCTGTTCCGGCAGGCAACCGCACTGCCGAATGGTATTATCTGAAGGGTATGTGCGCTTTCAGACGAGGTTGGAGTGAACAGGCATTTAACGACTTTACAACAGCCTGCAATATGGATCCGAATAACCCTGAATACCGTTCTGCCTTAAACAATATGAACAGACAGCGCACCTATAACTACGGTGGATATAATCAGCCCGGCGGTCAGACCCAAATGGGCGGCTGTTCCTGCTGTGATGTATGTGCCGGAATTATGTGTGCCGATTGCCTGTGTGAT
>CALYYZ010000159.1 GCA_945607165.1 uncultured Ruminococcus sp.
GCTGGGTCAAACGGTGTTCAGGTTTTGGTTTCTGATGTCTGTTATACACAAATGCGTTTTGTGGACCTTTTGCGTTGGCGGGAATTTCCATTGCTTCAATTATACACTGGGGATCTCCTTCGAGGATTGAACGATCCATAAACGCACCGGGGTCACCCTCGTCCGCATTACAGCAAACATATTTTACATCATTTACGCTTGCTTTTGCAAATGACCACTTTTTACCTGTGGGGAAGCCGCCGCCGCCTCTGCCACGGAGACCTGAATCGGAGATCTCCTTGATAACATCATCCGGAGTCATCTTTGTGAGCACCTTTGCGAGTGCCTGATAACCGTCAACAGCTATGTATTCATCAATGTTTTCGGGGTCAATTACACCGCAGTTTCTAAGTGCAACACGGAGCTGCTTCTTATAGAAAGCGGTTTCGGAAAGAGAAATTATCGATCCGTCCTCGTGAACAGTCTCCTGATAAAGAAGCTCGGTTACTACCTTGCCTTCCTTGAGGTGCTCCTTTACGATTCTTTCTACGCCCTCGGGAGTAGCCTGTGAATAGAACGCACCCTCGGGATATACAATGAGGATAGGACCGAGTGAGCAAAGGCCGAAGCAGCCTGTGCGTACAACAAGGATTTCCTTATCAATGCCGTTATCCTTAAGTGATTTTTCAAGAGCGTCAATTACTTTTTTACTGCCTGACGAGGTACAACCGGTACCGCCGCATACAAGCACCTGCTTACGATAAGCAGTCTTTTTTGCAAGTTTTTCGCCCTCTGATGCGATAAGCTTTCTTACCTTAACAACTTGTTCGTGTTCTTTTCTGATTTTATTTAGTTCTTCAAGCTTCACGGATTATTTGCCCCCTTTAATATATTTGTCAATAATCTTGTCAACCTGGTCAGGAGTCATTTTACCGTACACCTCGTCATCGACCATCATTACGGGAGCAAGACCGCAAGCGCCCACGCAACGGCAGGAATCAATAGAGAACATACCGTCGGGAGTACATTCACCGCTTTTGATTCCAAGCTTTTTTTCAAGTTCCGCCAGGATTTTGTCAGCTCCCTTTACATAGCAGGCGGTTCCAAGGCACACGCTGATGCGGTGTTCACCCTTTGGAGTTAGGCTAAACTGCGAGTAGAAGGTAGCAACGCCGTAAACCTCGCTGAGTGAAACACCGAGACCGTCGGCAACCATTTGCTGAACCTCAACCGGAAGGTATCCGTAAATACCCTGAGCCTCCTGCAGAACGGGGAGCAATGCACCGGGCATATCCTTGTGCTTTGCAATTACCTCTTTGAGCTGCCTTTCCTGGGCAAGAGTACCCTTGAAGGCATGGAGAGATGATTCTGTCATTTTTAAAACCTCCGTAGATCAGAATATATTTGTGTTTGCAAACTTCTCATACACTATTTGTTATTATACAATATTATATAAAATTTTACAAGTTTTTTTATTATTTTTTTAAAATTTCACAGCAGAAATAAACAAAAATATTATCTTATTGCTATATGCACAATATTGTTGTGTCTTATTTGTGTGTTTTAACAATGGTGTTCTATTTATTATACAAATATATAATTGGTAATTTTTGCAAAATGACGAAGCAAGAAAAAACTTATTAATTGAAATATTAACAATTTTTTATCCTGCTCACTGAATTTCAAAAAAACCGCGTGATCACTTTATTCCTATTTTAAAGCAAAAACAGCTTTATAAGATGAAAAAATCATATGCTAATTCAATCATCGAGATCGAAGGGGACAAGCACAGGTGTATGTGCTTCATAATACACATAACGATCAAAGCCTGCCTTTCGTGCAGTTTCTATCCCCTCTTTTATTCCTCTTCCAACCATATCAGACGAATGAGCGTCGGTTCCTATGGTGATAAGCTCGCCGCCAAGCTCCTTGTAACGCTTTAAAATCTCAAGATCCGGTAAGGTGGAATTAAGGTTTTTGAACAGCCCTGAAACATTAATTTCAAGAGATTTATTATTGCGAATCAGAATTTTGAAAATATCATCAATTCTGTTTCTGAATGGATTAAGGCTTGGGATAAATCCAATATTTTGGGAAATATATCTCAAAGGATATGTCAGATGTGCCAAGGAATCAAAAAATGGAAATTCAGCCGTTTCTGCAAGTTCATCAAAATAACATTTCAAAATCTCATTGTAATCCGTTTTTGAGTAATCAAGATAGTAAAAGTCCCTAAAATTCCTGAGATTATGGACTGAAGCAAGCACAAAATCGAAATCTCCGTAACCGAGAGCCTTTGATGTGCTTTCCGGATCGTGCATAGGCTCACCAAGCTCTATTCCGCAAAAAACAGAGAGAGTATCTGCATATTTTTCTCGTGCCTTAAGGGTGTCATTAACCGAGCTGGGTATCAATTTGTCAAAGCAACCAAACTCACAGTTTTCACCGTCTTTTATCATAGGAGCTTCGCAATGGTCGGTAATTGCAACTGCGAACAGCCCCTTATCTATAGCGCTGCGGCAAATTTCGTCCACGGTATTTTCAGCATCAAATGAATTATTTGAATGAATATGGAAGTCACATAGCTTCATCATAAATACACCTCGCTAAAAAAATAATATCACAAACGGTAAATTTATGCAAGATTATGCTTTACTTTATATCAAAATGAGTATATAATATACGGTGTGAAATCTTTAAAACAAACTATATTTATTACAAAGGACTACAAAAATATGCAGGATTTACTCTTATTCCTTGCAAAATCGGAGGTTTTTTATGAAAGCAATTATCACGGTTATCGGAAAAGATACAGTGGGTATCCTTGCAAAGGTATCTGAAGCCTGTGCAAATGCAGATGTAAATATTGTTGAGGTTACTCAGAGCGTTTTACAGGATATGTTTGCTATGGTTATGCTTGTTGAAATCGGAAAATCCAATCTTCCCTTTGAGCAACTGAGAGCAAGCCTTGAAGAAGTCGGTGAAACAACTGCCACCAAAATCCATATTATGCACGAGGACATCTTTAACAGTATGCATAAAATATGATATAGGATTGAATTGAAAGGATACATTAATAATATGTTAGAAACGAAGGATATACTTGAAACCATCAATATGATTGATAATGAAAACCTTGATGTAAGAACGATTACTATGGGTATTTCATTATTGGACTGCATTGACGAGGATATTGACAAGGCTTGTACAAAGGTTTATGACAAAATTTGCCGATCTGCAAAGGATCTCGTAAAAACCGGCGAGGATATTCAAAGCGAATTCGGAATTCCCATAATTAACAAGAGAATATCCGTTACTCCTATAGGAATGGTGGCTGCTCCTTGTCAAAGCAAGAAGGTCGTAAAGTTTGCATATACACTTGATAAGGCTGCCAAGGAATTGGGAGTAAACTTTATCGGCGGTTATTCTGCTCTTGTTCAGAAGGGATTTTCAAGCGGTGACTACGCTCTGATTGAAAGTATCCCCGAAGCTCTATCGGAAACAGATTTCGTGTGCTCATCGGTTAATATCGGTTCAACAAAAGCAGGAATCAATATGGACGCAGTCAAGATGATGGGCAAAATAGTAAAACAAACTGCTGAAATTACCGCTGACAGAAACTGTATAGGGGCTGCAAAGCTTGTTGTCTTTTGCAACGCACCGGAGGATAATCCGTTTATGGCAGGTGCTTTTCACGGAGTCGGCGAGGCTGACACCGTTATCAATGTTGGCGTATCGGGACCCGGTGTTGTGAGAGCTGCACTTGCAAAGGGCGGTGCAGGCAAGGATATTACACAGATT
>CALYYZ010000160.1 GCA_945607165.1 uncultured Ruminococcus sp.
AGCCTACGACTGTTCCCACAACAGCTGCTCCTACAACAGTTAAGCCAACAACTGTTCCTACAACAGTTGCCCCCACAACAGCTTATGTTGGACCGAACAGGGTGTACGGAGATGTAAACGGTGACCTTATCGTTGTTGTTGATGACGCAACCGATATTATGAAGCATAATGTTGGAAAAGTACTGCTCACAGGAATAAATCTTATTCTTGCAGATGTTGATGGAGACGGCATAGTAAGCGTACTTGACGCTACAATGATTCAGAAATACATTGCCGGTAAACCTGAATGGGGAAAGACGGGTACTCCGTATGTCGGAGATCCGGATCCCACAACTCAGCCTACAACAATAGCTGAACCAACAACCGTGGTTGAGCCAACAACAGTGGTTGAACCCACCACAGCAGTACAGCCTACAACACCGGTACAGCCTACAGATCCTAAGCCCACAACTCCTGTACAGACAGGCGACTATTATCTGTTCGGTTACATCAACGGAGCAAACTACGGATGTGGAGACGATTATCAAAATAGCGGTGAGTATCACATTGTAGACGGCAAGGTAGATGTAAACTTTACCGAAACAAGCTATGTAGCAGTAAAGACAGCAGATAACGCAACCTGGTTTATGACAGACGGCTGGCAGGGAGAAGTAACAGAGGCAGTTCTCTACAAGACAGCAGATCTTGGCGAGACAGCAGATAAGCTTATGGTTCCTGCCGGAAATGCAACAATCTATCTAACTGAAAACAGCGACGGAACACTCACAATCTCCTATGAGATGAAGGGTGAGCCACAGCCTACAACACCGGTACAGCCGACTGATCCTATGCCCACAACACCCCCTGCCCTGAAAGGTGATTACTACCTATTTGGCTACATCAACGGTGCTGATTATGCGAGTGGGGCAGATTACGAGAATCTCGGCGAATATCACATTGTAGACGGCAAGGTAGATGTAAACTTTACAAAAACAAGCTATGTAGCAGTAAAGACAGCAGATAACGCAACCTGGTTTATGACAGACGGCTGGCAGGGAGAAGTAACAGAGGCAGTTCTCTACAAGACAACAGACCTCGGTGAAACAGCAGACAAGCTGATGATTCCTGCCGGAGAAGCAACAATCTATGTAACAGAAAACAGCGACGGAACACTCACAATCTCCTATGAGATGAAGTGAGCCGATTATTAAAAACAGCTTGCTGATAAGCTATAACAGAACAGCCTGCACTCCTTTCCGGGGTGCAGGCTGTTGTAAACTAAATGGATTTTAAGGGGATAATTCAAATATTCCTTTTATACTAAACAACAGAACAAGAGGTCGGCCACTCAACTGATTGGTGGTCGACCTCTTGCTGTTAACTGTTATTCATCAAACGAAAGCGTAACATTTTACACAGCTTTATTTATCAAAATCGAAGAAACCAAGTCCTCGAAGTGCGCTTATAAAGCGTTTCATATAGTCAAGTGAGGTTACGGGCCAACGGAAGCCCATTCTGTAGAGCACCTGCATAGTGTATGCGTTGCTTTTTCCTACGGTAAAGGTTTTTTGTCCGTGTCCCATATTTTGGTATGCGATCATACTTGAAAGAATCTTTGCTTTGTCGGGATCCTGCTTTGCCTGTTCAAGAGCATTTTCGTATTCTTCTGCTTCCGCCGGCTCCGAGTGCAAGCCTATCCTGTCCATTTCTAAATACAGGTCGCCCATCATAAGCGTATGATTGTTGAACGGATGGAATACAGTGCAGTCTTTGGGAGTCTGTGCCAAGAGCAATATAGCCTTTGCAACAAAATCTATTGGGGAAAGCTCAAACGGCATTTCAATCATATCATATGGATATTTTCCGATGATAAGATTGGATTTTAGTCTGCCCATAAAGGTGTTTGTTGTGAAATTAATCTGGTATTCGCCGTCGCTGTTTCTTGCTGCAAGTGTTCCGACACGCATAATTTTGGCATTAAAGCCGTTAACTGCCTCATTAAGAATTGCTCTTTCAGCGAGGAATTTGGAGTATGTGTATTTTGAACCCTGTTGCTGTCCGAAATAAAGCCGATCTTCTTCAAGATGAGAAACATCTCCCTGCTCGCCAACGAACATTCCGCCTACACTCATTGTTGAAATGTGTATAAGCCGTGCATTTTCCTGCTTGCAGAAATCAATAACATTAAGCGTTCCATAGAGATTTACATCCTCAATATCAGTGCCCTTTGAGAAGTGCTTAACATTTGCTGCGCAATTAAACACTGTATCAATACCTAAGCCTGAGAACTTATCAAAGGATTCTCTGTTTGTGACATCTCCGTCCATTATTACCAATCTGTCGGAATACTTTTCGTTTAGACTTTCTTCAAAATAATAATAGAAAATAGAATTAAGTCTGCTTTCTGCCGTATTGCTCTTTTTGCCGCGCAGCAGACAATATACCTTACCGCTGTGTCTGTGAAGAAGCTCATAAAGAATGTGAATACCGAGGAATCCGGCGGCGCCTGTGAGAAGAACATTGCCGATTTTCTGCATTTCACCGTTTCTGAAGCTGTCAAGATTATTTTTCTTAAGCAGCTTATCAATATCAGAGTAATCAAAGCTTCCTAAATCTTCAAATGAATCTTTCTTTTCACCCTTGTCAGAGAGCTTTGCAAGAGCCATGGGGGTGGGATTGTCGAAAATATCGCCGTAGGCTATGTCTAAACCGTTCTTATTGGCAAGAATAATAACCCTCGTAACAGTCAGCGAGCTTCCGCCGATATCAAAGAAATTGTCGTCTGCATAAACTTTGTCAAGCTCCAAAACCTTTGCAAAAATATCGCAAAAGGTTTTTTCAAGATTAGTTGACGGTGCAACACCGCTGCTGCCGGCTGAAGACTTAGGCTCAGGCAAAAGCTTTGTGTTTATCTTGCCGTTGGGGGTAAGAGGCATATTGTCGAGCTGAACATAGGCGGTCGGTATCATATATTCCGTCAAGGATTTCTTAAGTTCATTCTTTATTTGTTCAACATCGAGTTCACGCTCGGCTGAATAATAGGCGCAGATAGCGTCAGCCTTGTTTACTTTCTTTATGAGGACGATTGCACTCTTTATGCCCTCGATATTTGTCAGCCGCTTTTCAATCTCTCCAAGCTCTATTCTTAAACCTCTGAGCTTGACCTGATTATCAGTTCTGCCAAGAATAATTACCTCGCCGTTCTTAGTCCATTTTGCGTAGTCGCCGGAGCGATAGGTTTTCCGGTTCTCAAATTCAACAAAGGACTTCTGAGTCTGCTCAGGCAGTTTGTTGTAGCCCAGCGCAACTCCGCAGCCGGAAATAAGAAGCTCGCCTACAACGCCGATTGGCAGCCTGTTGTCATCTGAGTCTACAATATGCTCAATATAGTTCATTAAAGGCTTTCCGACAGATATTTCTTCTGCATTTGTCAGATTCATACAGTTCGAGGAAACTGTAATTTCGGTCGGACCGTAGGTGTTAAGAATAATTGCGTCGGTTTTTTCACGAAGCAGCTTCAGCAGTTTATACGGATATTTTTCACCGCCCGAAAGAATTACCTTGCAGCCTGCCATTACCTTGGCAAACTCGTCAAGCTCCATATATTGCAACAGCCGTGAGGGAGTGGAGTTGAACGCATCCACATTATTTTCACTAAGGAATTTTGCAAGCTTAACAGGATTAACGGTTTGCTCATCACTTGCAAAAACAAGAGTTAATCCGTTGCATAGCGAGAGCAGGGTTTCTTTAAGCGACATATCAAATGATACCGTTGTCACAGATCCGT